>CAIOHM010000483.1 GCA_903858055.1 uncultured delta proteobacterium | reverse complement strand
GAGGCGACGCTCGCCGCCGTGAGCTCCGCATTCGTTGGCATGCTGAGCACGAAGCGCCCCGTGACGCCGCCGAAGCTCTGCGTGACGAACACGAGCCGGGGCGTTCGGCGAAAGCGCATCTCGTACCAGCGGAGGGCGAGGTACGCTTGGTTGGCGATGCGCTCGCCGGATTGCACGAGCCCTCCCGTTGCGTCGCGGTACGTGATGAACGCGGAGACCGCGGGCGGTTGCGGCAGTCGGCTCGGGTCGAGCGGCGACGCCGGGCGGATGTCGACGGGGACGAGCGAGACGAAGTTCGCGGGGATCGCCGTGTTGGACCCAATGCTCGCCTCCCCGAGGGTCGCCGAGAATCGCGCGCCGACCACGGGGTAGTCGGTGTCCGCGAACGGACCGAGAAACGTGTGGAGTGCAGGCTTCGAGCCCGGCGCAGCGCCGAGCAGTCCGCGAAGGAAGTCGACGCTCCACTCGCCGCGCGAGTATTGCGGCGTGTCGATGAGCTGCGCGTCGCTGTCGGCGGGGTGTGCCATGCCATGCACGAGGATGACGAGCGTGGGGCTCTGCCCCGTGACGCTCAACGTTCCTGGTGCGACCGGCGTGACCGTCGAGCTCGGCAAGTTTGGCGCCGAGACCGGAACGCTGCCGCCCGGAGGAAGCGAGGAGACCGGCGCCGTGACGGTCACCGGGGCCCGGCTCGCGGTGTCGTCACCGCCCAGCGAGGTCGATGCGCCAGCGGTCTCGAGGTCGTTCGTGATGATCAACCCGGCCTGCGCCTCGCTCGAGGTGTGGTCGTAGAGCCCGGCGGGCGTGTGGGGGTCGGCGCGCGGCACGGCGAAGCGCCCCGTCGTCCCGTCGGCGAAGCGAATCGTGCCGGTCGCCCGCGTCGCGTCGATCCGCAGGGTTTCGAGCGTGTGCCCCGAGCCGCTCGTCGCCGGGAGCGCGTCGACGGTGGAGGCTTCGGCAAACGTCGTGGCAAACCAGCCGGTCTGCGTCGCCCACGTCGAGCGCCCGCACACGTAGGCGACCACCGAGTCTTCCTCGACCGCCACCCCGATGAGGGCATCGGTTCCCTCCACGGTTCCGACCCAGCGACGAGGACTCTCCTCGAGGGTCTTGGGGGACGCGGTGCACCCGCAGAACAGGCACGAAACGCAGAGCGTGACGACGAACCAAAACGACCGGGCCATGGCGGCGAAGGTACCAGCGTGCTCTACGGCGGAGGAGGGCCAACGTCGACGCACCGGTTCGACGTCACGACGCAGCGGGGCCCTGCGTTCCCCCGCTCCGCTCGCCCACGACCCGAACGCGCCTTCCTCCTTCGCGCGCGTGCTCGACGAGCCGCCGACCGGGCAGTTGCCGTTGGTGCGAGGCTCAGCGAAGGGTGCGTGCCGCGGCGACGACCGCGAAGACGCCGCCGGTCAGCGCTCCGACGACCGCGAGCAAGAGAATCACGGTGAAGAGGCGCGGGTGCGCGTCGAGCCAGTTCGTGAGCGCGCGGAGCGTGCGCTTCGCGAGCGTGATGTGGCACGTCACGTCCATGTCGCACGTCTGCACGCGATCGAAGGCGAGCTCCATTTCGGCGGCCGAAGCGAAGCGCCGCTCCCGATCTTTTGCGAGGGCGCGCGCGAGGAACGGACAGAACTCGAGGGGCCCGCTCACGGCCTGGAAGCGCGCGTCGAGCTCCGCCTTCGTGATGACCTGCGTGGCGTGGGCGACGACGAGCTCCTGCGTCGTTCGCTTGTCGGCGTAGGGGTGCTCGAGCGTCATGAGCTCGACGAAGATGAGCGCGAGGGAGTAGAGGTCGCTCCGCTCGTCGAGCTCGTTCACGCGGCCGAGCGCCTGCTCCGGTGACATGTAGAGCGGCGTACCCAAGATGACGCCGTCCGCGGTCGCGAGCAGTCGCCCGGAAGGGACCTCGGCGTCGGCGGTGTCGGCGACGCCAAGGCGCGTGGCGTCGGGAACGCCGCGCACGATGCGCTTCGCGATGCCCCAATCCATGATCGTGACCTCGCCGTAGGGGCCGATCATCACGTTCGAGGGCTTGAGGTCGCGGTGGAGGATGCCTCGCTCGTGCGCGTAGTGAATCGTCTGCAAGAGCGACGAGAAGATGCGGATACGCGCGGCGAAGGGGAACCGCGCTTGCGAGGCTGGGTCGCCCTTGCGCAGCGTGGCGATGACCTCTTCGAGCGTCTCACCCTCGACGTATTTCATCACGAGGTAGTGCTGGCCCGCGTCGTCGACCCCGACGTCGTGAACCGGTACGATGCCCGGGTGCTCGAGCTCGCCGATCGTGCGCACCTCCTGGGCGAAGCGGAGCACGGCGTCGACGTCGCCGCGCTCGGCCTTGATGCGCTTGACGGCGACGCGCCGCCCGATGTCGCTGTCGCGCACGAGCACGACCTCGCCCATCGCCCCTTCGCCGAGCGGGCGCACCAGCTGGTAGCGCTCGATCGCGGCCGGATCGACCGCGGCGAGGTCGCGCGTCGACTTCGCGGCGGGGAGGACCTTCGAGCGCGCGAGCGTGCGGCCGACTTCAGCGCGGGACGGCGGCGCACTGGGCACGACGGTCGGCGCGAGGGGACCGGCGGTGCTGTCGGTGGCCATGCGTGGAACGTAACAGCCTGCGCTCCGCGACGAAACGGCCGCCGTACTTGGCTCAGCCGCGAGCGATTTCGAGCCGCAGCGACGCGCCCGAGCATCGGAGCGGGGGGCGGCAAGGCCGCGCATCGGAAGCTCCTCGAGGTCTCGTCATGCTCGCGTACTTGCTCAAGTCATCGGACCTCGCCTCGCTCGTCGGCTTCGTTTCGGGCGACTTCTTCAAGGTGGTCCCGGTCGGGGATCTGGCGTCGCTCGGGGCTCAGCTCCGGCGGAACGCGGGCGACGCCGACGGTTTCGCGGCGGCGCGTGCGGACCTCGACGCCCGACTCGAGGCTGGCGGGCTCTCCGTGCGGCTCGCGCGCCCGAGCGGAGGCGACGCGCGCGCCGGCGCCTCGCGCGAGACCACGGCAGGCGCCGCGCTCGACCTCTTCTTCTTCCAAGTCCTCGCGGGCGAGACGTGGCTCCTCGACTTTCGGGCGGCCTCGTTCTCGGCGGCCGATGCGAACTCCGTTTCATGGGCGCCCAAGGCGCTCTGGTGGTCGCCCTCGGACGAGTTCCGTCGCGGGGTGCGTGAGCTTTACACGGGCTTCTACGGCGGAGACGACGCGCGCTTCGTGCGAGCCCTCGCTGCACTGGGCCTCTCCGCCGCCGAGGCACCGCTTCGTGCGCACTTCGGTCTCGGCGACCAACGCGCCGTGCGCTTCGAGCTCGCGACCTTCCAGGCGACGTTCGCTTCCGTGTTCCGGGCGTGCCGCGTCGCGGGCACCTCGATCCCTCCTGAGTTCGCGGTGCTCGGGCTCATGCTGCTCACGCTCTACGAGCACCTCGAGGCGCTCGGCGGAACCTTCGACGTGCGGGCGTCGTTCGAACGCGCGCACGTGGCCGCGCGCCGGTCGGCTTCACGTGGCCGTGAGGCCCTCTCGTGAGGGTGCTCGTTGCCGGTGCGACGGGCTTCGTGGGGCAGCGGCTCATTCGTCGCCTCGCCGAAACGGACGACGTGATCGGCTTGCGGCGCGCGCTCGGCGCGACGGAGCTCGAGAGCGCTCCCGCGCGCCTCACGTGGCGCGCGTGCGATCTCTACTCCGCACGTCAGACCGAGCTGGCGGTCCACGGTGCCGACGTCGCCGTGTACCTCGTGCACTCGATGCTCCCGACGGCGCGCCTCACGCAGAGCGACTTCGCGGACACGGACCTCGTCCTCGCGGACAACTTCGCGCGGGCGTGCTCACGCGCGGGAATCCAGAAGATCGTCTACCTTGGAGGCCTCGTCCCTCCGACGCGGCCGCTCTCGAAGCACCTCGAGAGTCGGCTCGAGGTCGAGGGGGCGCTCGCGGCCTACGGCGCCTCCGTCGTCACGCTGCGTGCGGGGCTCGTGCTCGGCGGAGAGGGCTCGTCGTTTCAAATCCTCTCCACGCTCGTGCGCAAGCTCCCCGTGCTCGTGTGCCCCCCATGGACGGCCGTACGTGCGCAGCCCATCGGCGTCGATGACACCGTCGAGTTCCTCCTGCGTGCGGTTCACGATGAAGCGCTGCGCGCAGGCTCGTTCGACATCGGCGGCGACACGGTGCTCTCGTACGCCGCGCTCATGGAGCAGACCGCGGGCGCGCTGGGCTTGCGTCGCGCGTTCTTGCGCGTCCCTTACGTGCCCGCCGTGCTCTCGTCGCTCGCGGTGCAGGTCGTCACTGGCGCTAGCGAAAACCTGGTTTCCCCGCTGATCGACAGCTTGCGCCACGAGATGGTCGTGACGGATCGAACCGTGCTCGAACGTTACGCGTTTTCGCGGAGCGCGCTCGACGACAACCTGCGCGAGGCGCTGCGCTCGCAGGCTCCGACGCTGCGGCAAACGACGCGCGAGCGCACGCGGCAAGTGCGTCGCAAGAAGGAGGTTCGATCGATCCAGCGCTTCGTTCGCCCGCGGTCGAAGGACGCGCACGCGGTCTCGCTCGACTACTTCTCCTGGCTCCCGAGCGCCTTCGCGCCGCTCATCCTCGTCGAAGAGACCGCGCCGGGGCGTTGGGCGTTTCGCCTTCGCTTCATGGCACGCGCGCTCCTCGAACTCGAACACGCGAGCGAGCGGAGCACCTCGGCGCGGTCCATCTACCTCATTCGCGGCGGGCTCCTCGTCGCACCCGAATCGAGCCCGCGCGCGCGCCTCGAGTTTCGTGAAATTCTCGGGCGACGCTTCGTGTTCGCGGCGATTCACGAGTTCGTGCCGCGCCTGCCGTGGATCGTCTACGCCTGCACGCAAGCCATCGTGCACTTGTTCGTGATGCGCGCGTTCGGTCGTCACCTCGAGCGCCTTGCGGCACGCGACGCCGCGTAGCTCCGTGCGGCCCGTCGATTTGGGGCGGTGAGCCCGCTGCATTACCCTGCTAAGCGCGAGCGCATGACCACCCCCGAAGTCACCCTGGTCCGCGACGGCGACGTCGCCGTGCTCACGCTCGACGACCGCGCGCGAAAGAACGCGATGACCGTGGCGCTCGGCGATGCGCTTCGCGCCCGCGTGGAAGAGCTGCGCGGAGCGTCGTGGGTGCGCGCCGTCGTCCTTCACGGGGCCGGGGGTACGTTCTCGGGTGGCGGAGACCTCGCGATGCTCGAGCGTTTGCGCGCGCTGCCTCCGAGCGAGTCCGAGGCGTTCATGTTGGGATTCTACGCGCGCTACTTGAGCGTCACGAAGCTCGCCGTTCCCACGATCGCTGCAATCGAAGGCGCCGCCATCGGCGCAGGGCTCGCGGTCGCGATGGCCTGTGACCTGGCGATTGTCGACGAAGACGCGAAGCTCGCGCTCAACTTCGTGCAGCTCGGCCTCCACCCCGGCATGGGATCGACCTACCTCGCGCCGCTGCGCGCAGGAGCGATGCGCGGCGCGGAGCTCCTGGTGAGCGGGCGTCGCTTCGACGGACGTGAAGCGGCGCGGATCGGCATCGCGCTCGATGCGGTGCCCGTTGCCGAGGTGATGCCTCGCGCGCTCGCGATCGCCCACGGTGTCGCGCGCAACGCTCCGCTCGCGGTCGCGGGGGTGAAACGCGGACTCGCGATCGATGCGGAGGCGCTCCAGCGTGCGCTCGCCCATGAAGCCCGGGAGCAGGCGATCTCCTACGCGAGCGCCGATCTCGGTGAGGGGCTCGCGGCGGCCACCGAGCGGCGTACGGCGCGGTTCGCGGGGCGCTGACGTCCTCGGAAGGAGCGACCCTCAGTTGCCCGTCACGAGCGGCGCCTTGCCGTCGGTCACGATGACCTTGGCGTTCGGGGACTCGGCGAGCTTCAGGAAGGCCTCGATCGCGCGAAGGCGGAGGATCTCGGGCGTGAGGCCCTCGGCCAAGATCTTCTGCGCGTCGCGCTGAGCGGTCGCCTCGATGCGCTTGCGCTCGGCCTCGAGGCGCTCCCGTTCGATCAAGAACTGCATGCGCTCGGCGTTCTGCTCCGCTTGCAGCTTCTCTTCGATGGCGCGCGCGAGGCCCGCCGGGAGCGCGATGCTCTTCATGAGGACCGCCTCGACGCTGAAGCCCCGCTCGGCGAGGTTCGTCTCCATTTTTCGGGCGATCTCGCGCTCGATCGTGGAGCGCTCGGCGCTGTACATGTCCTTCGCAAAAAAGCGCGCGCTCACGTCGGCTGCAGCGGACCGAAAGACCGCCGCGATGAGCGACTCCTCGTAGTCTTCCCCGATCTTGCCGATGACGTCCGCGGCCTTCTCCGGGCGCACGCGGTAGAGAATCGCGATGCGCGCGTTGATGTTGAGGCCCTCTTTCGAGGGAAGCACGATGTCGACGGTGACGGTCGTCGTGCGCACGGGCACTTTGAGGATGTCCGTCGAGAAGACCTCGTAGACGACCAAGCCGGGCTCGATGGGCGCCGGATCGATCTTCCCCCACGTGCGGCGAAGCCCGACGTAGCCCTGGTTCACGACGGCGCAGCCGCCGAGGGTCATTCCGAGGAGCGAGGCGAGAAGGAGCGCGCGGAGGTTCATGGCACGGAGCATACCTCCGCTCCGATGCGCCGCGGTGAGCCTCGTTCTCGTCGAACTCCCGGTCACGCGTCCGCCGCGCGCGTGACGATGGCGCGGTCCACCATGGGCGGCCCCCGCGCAGCCGCGTTCTCGGTTGAGAAGGCCAGACATCCCTGCGACCCTCCGGAACCGATGTCGAAGCGCGCCGTCCTTCTCGTCTTCCTCGCTCACTCCCTCCTCGGTTGTGCAGGCGAACCTGTCGAAGCGCTCGTCGATGACTCGGACTTGCGCAGACGTGACGCGGCCGCGCTCGATGGCGCCACGACCTCGGACGCGGAAGCTCCACGCGACGCGACCGTCGTCGATGGCGGAGGTCCGCGGGATGCCGGAACGCTCCTCGACGCGGCCGTGCCGTCCGACGCACGCCCGGACGCCGCGGATGCCGCCTCGAACGACGCGGGCGCCGACGGCGGAACGGTGCTCCCCGCGAGCGTGTTCACGGCAGGGGCCCTCGAGAGCTCCGACGGTGGCGTCACCGTGCGCACGCTCCCCGCACGTGCGTCGCTCCGCGCGCTGCCCGGCGGTGGCAACGACGTTCCGGTGCTCACGAGCAACAACCCCGAGGTCTTCACGGGCGTGGGTGTACTCTACACGAACGCGCGCCCGCTCCCGACGCGGGGTGGCACGGCCACGCGCCTCGAGGGGACCTTCGGTGTCTACGTGCATCACCTGAACCAGAGCGGTTCCACGCGTTACGTCTCGCTGCTCCTCACGAACCCAAACGCGGCGCCCCTTACGGTCTCCGTGCGCGGCTCGGGCTATTCGCAGGGCGAGACCGGCGGGCTCGCGCTCGGCCAGAGCCCGGATTACCGCGTCTCGCGCGAGTGGATCCTCGATCAGCCCGCGACGAGCACGGGGAACGTCACCATCGCTCCAGGCTCCGGTGTGGTGGTCTGGTCCAAGGCCGCCGCGCAGAACCAAGAGGTCGACGGGCGCTTTCGTGTCGTCGCCAGCGCGCCCGTGTACGCGTACGTCGTGGCCGCGCTCGATGGCACGCTCGAGAAGGCCCTCGCCGTGAGCCAGTCCGTGCCCATGACCGAGGCCCCCGGCGACTACCGCGCGAGCGGCAACCCGCCACCACCCTTTGGGCGCGAGGCGGGCGTGTACCGCGGCGACACCTGGACGAGCCGCTTCGACGTCGCCTTGCCCCCAAGCGGCGGTGCGGCGCACGTGGCCTTCATGGTGAACACGGCCACCGGCGGCGGTCTGTCGCAAGTGCAGGCATTTCCTGCGATCGCGCACCTGACCGAGAGCGCCCGCGAGGCGGTGGGCATGTACGGGAACGTCTACGACTTCGACCTCGGGCTCGTCGCCGCGAGCGCGCAGGCCTCGTCGCGCCGCGTACGGGTGGCCTTCCACAGCCTCGCCGTGGGCACCGCTTCGCGCTGGTGGGACGGCGCTTCGCTCGTGGACGGCGCGCTCCGCGACGTGCGGCACGTGCCCGGAGACGCGACGACGACGCTCTTCGACGGGCCCGTCGCGCCTGGGTCTTCGCGGCGCGTGCGCTTTCAGGCGATGGTGCCGGGGCTCGCGGCGATCCCTCAAGCGCTCAGCGTCGAAGTGTTCTGAGCGCTTCCTCCGCGGCGCGCGGCGCGGATTCGTGGTTTGGAGGCCGCATGGGCACGACGACCACGACGATCGATCTCCGCAGCGACACGCTGACCAAGCCGACGGCGGGCATGCTGCACGCCATGGCCCACGCCGAGGTCGGCGACGACGTGTGGGGCGAGGACCCAACGGTCTCGGCGCTCGAGGCGCGCATGGCGGAGCGCTTCGGTCACGAAGCAGGGCTCTTTTGTCCCTCGGGGACCATGACCAACCAGATCGCGATCCGCGTGCACGTGGCGGACGGTGACGAGGTGATCTGCTCGACGGAGGCCCACGTCTACAACTACGAGGGCGGCGCGATCGCGGCGACCAGCGGCGCCTCGGTGCGCCTGCTCGCGGGCGATCGCGGGCGCTTCACCGCGAACGACGTGGAGGCTGCGATCCACGGCGACGATCCGCACTACCCGCGCTCGCGCCTCGTCGTCGTCGAAGACACGTCGAACCGTGGCGGCGGGGCGTGCTGGGAGTCGGCGGAGCTCGACCGCATTCGCGGCGTCTGTGGGGCGAAGGGGCTCGCGCTCCACCTCGACGGCGCGCGCGTCTTCAACCGCCTCGTGGCGAAAGGCGACGATCCCGTCGCATATGCGAAGCGCTTCGACTCGATCTCGGTCTGCCTCTCCAAGGGCCTCGGGGCGCCGGTCGGCTCGGTGCTCCTCGGGGGCCGCGCATTCATCCACGCCGCGTGCCGCGTGCGCAAGCGTCTCGGCGGCGGCATGCGCCAGGCGGGCTACCTCGCGGCCTGTGGCCTCTACGCGCTCGAGCACCACGTGGAGCGTCTCGCGGAAGACCACGCCCGCACCCAGCGGCTCGCGCGCGCGCTCCGCGAGGCCCGGCCCGTGAAGAGCGTGCTCGCGCCCGAGACCAACATCGTGATCTTCGAGGTCGACGACGTGGTCGCGGTGCTCGAGCGCCTGAAATCCCAAGGGATCCTCGCTTCGGGAATGGGCCCCGGGCGCGTGCGCTTCGTCACCCACCTCGGCGTCGACGACGCGATGATCGCGCGCGTCGAAGCCGCGCTCGCGTCGCTCTGACGCGCGCACGGCGACGCGTGGCCTCGCGGCTCATTGGCCCCAGCGCGAAGGACGCTCGCCCATCGTGAAGCGGAGCGTGCTCCCGGCGCGGAGGTCGCGTTGGCGGAGGAGGGGCTTGGTGACAGGCGCGCCGTCGAGCGTCACGGACTGCACGTAGAGCGCCGACGGCGAGACACCCGCCGCCTCGACGACGAACTCGCCACCGGGTACGCGCACGCGAGCCCTTGGGAATCGCGGCGCTCCGATCACGAAGAGGTCGCTCCCGGCGATCGGGTAGAAGCCAAGCCAGTCGAAGAGGAGCCACGAGGACATCGTGCCGCCGTCGTCGTTGCCCGGGAGGCCGTCGGCGCCGGCGGTGAACGCCTGCGCGTCGATCCACCGGACCCACTTCTGCGTGAGGTCGGGTCGACCGGCGAGCGCGAAGAGGTAAGCCGCATGGATGTCGGGCTCGTTGCCCGGCCAGAAGTGATCGCGCCGCCCGCCCGCCGAGAGCTCGTTGCGCCAGTTGACGGCGTCTTGCTCTTCCTTCCCCTTCACGAAGAACTCGCGCAGCTTCGCCACGAAGGCGTCGCGTCCTCCCAAGGAAGAAACCAGGGCTTCCGCATCGTAATACGGGCCCCATACGCTCTGCCACGGGTTCGCTTCGGCGTACTCGTCCGTGATGACGGCCGGGTCTCCGTGCGAGGTCGCCCAGGTGCCGTCCGCGTTCTTCGACCACAAGAAGCCGTCGCGCGGATCGAGGAGCTTCTGCCACCCGCGCATGCGCGTACGGAAGGTCGCCGCGTCGGAGCCGAGACCGAGCGCCTCCGCGAAGTTCCCGAGCGCGAACTCGCTCTGCCCGTACTCGATCGTCCACGAGACCGAGCGCCCTACGCTCGCGGGTACGAAGCCCGGCGAGGCGAGAAAGCGCGTGAACTCACGGCCGCCGCGGCTTGGCGGTGGGGCCGATTCGCCCAGCGCGAGCTCGCGAAGCGCCTCGTAGGCCTTTGCCGCATCGAAGCCGCGCACGCCGCGCAGGTACGCGTCGGCGATCACCGTGTCTGCGCTCGAGCCGAGCATCACGCCGCTCTCGCCAGTGCCGATCGGCCACTTGGGGAAGAAGCCGAGGTCGTCGTGCATGGCGAGGAGCGAGGTCACGGCGCTCGCGGCGCGCTCGGGGGCGATGAGCGCGTAGAGCGGGTGGAGCGTGCGGTACGTGTCCCAGAGGGAGAGATCCGAGACGACCGGCGTCGACGCGCGCTTCGTCGTGCCGCCCGCGAACGATCGGTACTCGCCGTTCGTGTCGCTCACGATCGTCGGCATGAGGAACGCGTGCACGAGCGCTGCCTCCCGCATCGCCTCGGCCTCGGGGCCCGCGCCCTCGAAGACGATCGCTTGCGTGATCGGCTCCCAGGCTCTCACGGTCGCGGCGGCGGTCCGATCGAAGTCGAATTCCTGCATTTCCGCTTCCAGGTTCGCGCGTGCGTTCGCAACCGAGACGAGCGAGATCCCCACTTGGACCTCGAGCGGGCCAGGGTTTGCCTGGAGGTCGAAGTCGAGCACGAGTCCTACCTTCGTCCCCGTGACATTCGCGGTGCCGCTGGCCGCGAGGGCAGGGGCATCTTCGTCGTGCCAGAGGCGCGCGCGGATCCAGGGCGCGCGCGTGCGAAGGGCGAAGTGCACGGGGATACCGCCGAAGCCGGACGACATGCCTCCCTTCGAGAGGAGCTTGCCTTCGATGGTCCGCGAAGCGCCGTCGATCGACACAGCGACGCCTTCGATGGACCCGCTCAAGCGATGGTCGAGATCGAGGAGGAGCGACGCGCCCTTCGCGCCGGCCGGGTACGTGTAGCGGTGGTGCGCCGCGTGCGTCGTCGCGGTCATCTCCGCGCGTATGCCGCTCGCGGCGAGCGTGACCGCGTAGCGACCGGGGCTTGCCTCCTCGGTGCGCTTCTCGAAGAGCGAAGCGTAGTCCTCCGCGGTGCGCTTGGCCGGATCGAAGGCGTCCGCCGCGATCGGCATGAGGCCGACGACGCCGTAGTCTTGCGCGCCGGTGCCGTGCAGATGCAGGTGCGAGAAGCCGCGGATCGTATCGTCGCCGTACCAATAGCCCGAGTAGTGAAGGAAGTTGATGCGGCCCCAGCGGCCCTTCGTGTCGGGCCCGACCTTCACGAGGCCCTGCGGCGCACATGCGCCGGGGTAGGCGCTCCCGAAGCCGAACGCGAAGCCGCCGCTGCCGATGAAGAGCGGTGCCACCGGCGTCGCGGCCGGGCGCGTGGGGGTCGTGTCGTCGTCCGAAAAACGAAACGACGCGCGGTCATCGTTCGCCGCGTTCGAGCAGCCAGGAGCCGCGCCGAGCGCCGCCACGAGCACGACCGGCCAGGCTGTGCGTGTGAAGGTAGCGCCGGGGCGAGCGTTTCCGTTCATGGGCCTCCGCGAGCTCATGGGCTCTCGTGCACGTAGCGAATGCGCGTGGAGAACGTGGTCGGCGCTTCGACGATGCCGCGCACCTCGGCGCTTCGGTCGGCGAGCGCCTGGTAGCGCGCGTACGCGAGCGCGTAGGGGTTGACGACCGCGAAGCCCTCTTCGTCGGGCAGCACCGCGCAGCCGCTGTCACCGAGCGCCGTGTTGCCGAGCCCGAAGAGCTGGTGGCAGCCGCCCTCGATGGTCGCCCAGCCGATGTCGAGCTTCGTCACGGCCTCCATGATCTTGTCGTTGCTCACGGTGTTGAGGGTGCCGCTCATCATGAGCACGGGCACGTTCACGGCGTCGTAGCCGCCGGTGGCGAAGAAGGAGCGCGGGGCCCCGGCCATGAGCGTGAGCGCCTTCACGCGAGGATCGGCGAAGAAGCCCTTCATCGCGTCGATCTGTCCGTCGCTGCACGAGCCTACGGCGCCGCTCGTGCAGTCTGCACGGACCTGATCGACGTCGACCGCCGCGCCGCCCACCGCCCAGCCCGAGTACGTGCCGAAGCTGTGCGCGGTCATGGCCACGTGCGCGAGGTCGGCGCGGCCGTGCAACGAATCGCTCGCAGGGAGATCGCGAACGAGGTCGAGCGCCGCGCGGACGTCGAGCGGTCGTTCGATGTAGAGTGCAAGCGGTACCGGGTCTTTCGCGTCGGGCAGCGTGTCGCCCACGTGCTCGGGGGCCACCGCGAGCCAGCCGTGCGAGGCGAAGTGGCACATGAGGCGGGCGCTGTTGCCCGCGAAGCCCTTGTGCCCATGGGAATGCACGAGCACGGGCATTCCGTTGGCGAAGGCCGGCGCTGCGGGCTCCACGTCGTTGAGCGCGGTCTTGTCGCGAAAGAGGCCGCCGTAGACCGGGTGCTCGCCCTCCGTCGCCTCGGTCGGGTACCAGACCTCCACCGGAATGCGGCGCGCCGGCAGCCCGCCCGGCGGCACGTAGGAGGTCTCGAGCACGCGGTGCCCGCAACCGAAGGGCCCCGTGGTCTTCACGCTCCACGTGAGCGGGTCTCCGTAGGAAGCCGCGTTCGAGGGGGCGCCCGTCGACGAGCACGAGGCGCTGGCGATCATCGTCGCTGCGAGGAGAGGCAAGCATGCGCGGTCGGTCACAGGAGGTCCTCCAGCGGCGACGATATCGGCCTCGCGAGCCCGCTGCAGCAGCGGTCGTCGCGGCGCGGGCGCTTCCGTACGTCACCGCGGAGATCCCAAGGGCGGCTCCCTCGCGCTAGCGTGACGCGATGCACGAGCTCCCGCCGCCGCCGCTGCCTTCTTGGCTCGAAGCGATGCTGCCGCCCTTTCGTCGCTACGCGGTCGACGTAGGCGCGAGCGTGCGCATGCACGTGATGGAGGCGGGGGAGGGGCTCCCCGTGGTGATGGTTCACGGCAACCCGTCTTGGGGCTTTCTCTACAGGAAAGTGGCTGCGGAACTTGCAGGGCAGGGGTTCCGCGTGATCATCCCGGACCTCGTCGGGCTCGGGTATTCGTCGCGCGTGGCGGACGAGGACCACACGCTCGAGCGGCACATCGGGTGGATGGCGAAGCTCTACGCCGAGCTCGCGTTCGAGCGCGCGGTGTTCGTGGTGCAAGACTGGGGAGGCCCCATCGGCGTCGGGGCCCTCGCCGCGTCGCCGATCCCCGCAGGGCTCGTCGTCTTGAACACGGTGCTCTCGCCGCCGCGCGAGGGCTTCCGTGCCACGGCGTTTCACCGGTTCGCGCGCGTGCCGCTGCTCAGCGATTTCGCGTTTCGTACGCTCGACTTTCCCGTGCGCGGCATGGGGCTCGTGCAGGGAGACCGCGCGAGCGTGCGCGGCGACGTGCTGCGCGCGTACCTCGAGCCCCTTCGCGACCGCCAGACGAACGTGGCGCCGCTCGCGCTCGCGCGCATGGTCCCGAACGATTTCGCGCACCCCTCGATTCCCGGGCTCCAGCGCTGCCACGACTTCGTGCGGTCGTTCGAAGGACCCGCGGCGATCGTCTGGGGTGACCGCGACCCGATCCTCGGCGGCGTGCGGAGCTGGATGGAAAAGTGCATTCCGCACGCATCGGTGACGCGTACGCGCGCAGGCCATTTCCTTCAGGAAGAGGTCCCCGTGCCGATCGCCGCGGCCGTGCGAGACGTGGCTGCGAAGCTCGGGGTTGGCGCGCCATCGCGAGCGTCGGTCGCCGCTCCGCGCTGAGCCCGGGCTGCGAGGACCTCCGCTCCCGGCGGATCGCAGCGGACCGATGCATCGCCTGGGTTTTTCCGGCGTAGGAGCATGTAACCCCCAACGCGCCGCGAAAGTTGGCCGCTGCCCGGTGCTTTGGAGAGGGTCGCGCCATGGGTGACGTGGACAAGGCTCAAGGCTCGACGGACATCGTTCGGCTCCCGCGCATGATGGGACGCTGGCTGCTCCTCAAGCGCCTCGCGCGCGGAGGGATGGGGGATGTCTACCTCGCGGCCTCCACGGGCATCGAGGGCGCCGAGCGGCCCTGCATCGTGAAGACCGTCCGCCGCGACCAGGCGAGCGACAAGTCGATGGTGATTCGCTTCCTCGACGAGTTCCGTGTCCAGGCGCAGCTGAACCACCCCGGCGTCGCGCAAGTCATGGAGGCCGTCGTCGGCGACGAGGGCGAGCCTTACGCGGTCGTGGAGTTCGTGGAAGGGCGCTCGATCGCCGAGGCGCAGCACCGCGCGCACCAGCTCGGGTTCAAGATCGCGTGGCCCGAGGCTGTCGCGATCGTGATTGAGATGGCCCAGGCCCTCGACCACGTGCACACGCGCCAAGGTCTCGACGGCGCGGCGCTTCGCATCGTTCACCGCGACCTCTCGCCGCAGAACTGCATGGTGGGGTTCTCGGGTGAGGTGAAGGTCATCGACTTCGGCACCGCGCGCGGCACGAACCGCCGCTGCCGCACCGTCGGCGGCGTGGTCTACGCGAAGCCAGGCTACATCGCGCCCGAGGTCTCGCGCGGCGAAGTCGGCGACGGTCGTGTGGACCTCTACGCGCTCGGCATCATGCTCTGGGAGCTCGCCTCCGGCCGCTCGTTCCTCGGCTCCGACCCACACCGCCACCTGCAGCTCGTGGCCGAGGGTCGCATGCCCGTGCCCGCAGTCGCTGCGGCGTGCTCCGCGCCTGAAATCCTCGACGAGATCATCGCGCGCCTCACCGCGAACAAGCCCGAGCACCGCTACGCCACCTCGGCAAACGCGGTCGCGGATCTCGCTCGCCTGATGGCAATGGCGCCGCCCGCTCCCGACGGCATGCGCGGCACGCGCCCACGCATCAGCCGCCTCTTGCGTAACCTCTGGCCCACGGAGCCCGACCGCACGCGCGCCGAGTTCGCGCGTCTGCTCCGCGGCGCAAAGGAGCGCCTCACGGTGAACACGCCGCTCCGCGACGCGAACGCCGTGACGCCCTCGCGCAACTCGGCCGCCCCCATCATCGACGTGCTCCGCGGTACGCCCTACCGACTCTTGAAGCTCGTCGCCTCGAGCGAAGAAGCGGAAGTTCACGAAGCGGAGCACGCGGAGCTCGGTCGCCGCTGCATCCTCAAGGTGCTGCCATCCGCGCTCGCAGCCTCGCCCGCGGCCCTCGAGCGCTTCCGGAGCGAGGCAAAGGCCCTCGCACGCCTCGCGCACCCCAACATCGTCGCCCTTCATGAAGTCGGCACCGCCGGCGACGGGCGCCCCTACATTTCGATGGAGCGCGTGAGCGGCGAGACGCTCGCGAATTTCGTGCGTCGCGAGGGCTTCATGGACGCCGCGCACGCCCTCGCGGTCGTCAAGCAGGTGCTCCGCGGCGTGCAGGCGGCCCACCGCGAAGGAATCCTCCACCTCGACCTCAAGCCCGACAACGTGCTGCTCGCGAAAGACGGGAGCGTGCGCATCGTGGACTTCGGCATGAGCTCGGTGGTCCGCGAGGCCGGGTTGACACCCTCCCGCAGCGGAAAAGACTCGATCACCGTGAACGGTACGCCGGAGTACATGGCCCCGGAGCAGGTGCTCGGCTCACGCGTGGACGCGCGCACCGACGTCTACGCCGTGGGTTGCATCCTCTTCGAGCTGCTGACGGGGCACCCGGTCTTCGAGCGCAGCGCGCGCATCGCGCAGCTCGGGAAGCACTTGCATGATGCACCGGTCTCGCTGCGCGACCGGGCACCCGAGAAGCGGTTTTCCCCCGCCATGCAGGCCATCGTCGAGAAGGCCCTCCAGAAGAGCCCCTCCGAGCGCTTCGCCTCGGCGCAGCTCTTCCTCGACGCGCTCGACGAAGCCGAGCAAATTCCCGAGCGTCAGCGCGTGATGCGCGGGCGCGCCGCCACGACCGTCGGCGCCGTCGCCGTCCTCGGGTTCGGCCTGATCCTCGGCCGAGCGATGCGAAGCGGGCGAGCGCCCGAGCCCGTGCAATCCGCCGCCACGGCGCCCGTGGCCGCCCCGATCGCGACCACCGGCGCGCCCTTCGTCGCGCCTTCCGTGAACCGCGTCGCGCCGAGCACGACCGCGCAGCTCAAGGCTCCCGCTCCGCGCCGCTGATTGAACCGCATGCGACGCCGTTCCTCCGTGGGGCGGCGCGCGCATCGACCTTGCGCCCACCGACCGGCTCTGGTTCCCTCGCGCTGTGGACGTTCGCTCGACGATGCTCGTGGTTGCCGCCTCTGCTGCGTCCGGCGCCGTGGCGTACAAGGCGACCGATTCCCTGCAGCCGACCGACCCCGCACCCGCGAGCGTGACCGATGCGAAGCCGGCGGGCGCGGAGCCCAAGGCCGAAGGTGACGACGGCGCGGCGAAGCCCGAGACGAAAGCGGAAGAGCCCGACAACCTCGTGCTGAACCTGCAGCCCGGGGCCTTCGTGCAGCAGGGCTCGAAGGTCACGATCACGTTCTCCGCCGACAAGCTGGTGAAGGGCGGCGACGCGGTCGAAGGGATCCGCGCCGAGGACCTCGTCGTCTACGAAGACGGAGAGGTCGCCTCGCCGTCGGAAGGCTGGCGGCGCTTCACGTCGAGCTTTCGCGGCGTGCGCGTGAACCACCGGCTGCTGCTCGATCTCTCCGGGAGCATGGCGACCGAGAAGCAGCTCGCGGCGCTCGCGCGGGCCGGCAACCGCTACGTCGAGAAGGTGCTCGGCACGAAAGACAGCGGCGACCACTTCTTCGCCATCGACGGCTTCGACGGCGGACCGGTCGTGCCGATCCAGACGTACACGCAGGACCCGGAAATCCTCAAGCAAGCGCTCGCGAACCCATGCGGTACGACGCTCTGCAAAGATCCCTCGACGAACCTCTTCGGCGCGCTCTCGCGCGAGATCAGCTCGTTCGAGGCGGAGCTGCCCGAGGCCGATGCGCCGATCAGCGAGCGCGCGATCGTCCTCTTCACCGACGGCGTCGACCAAGCAGGCGTCGCCTCGTTGAAGCAAACGGTCAAGACGAACACCGAGACCGCGGTCCACGTCTACACGATCACGGTCGGCGCCGAAGCCGACCAGGAGCGCACCGCGACGCTCGGAAAAACGGGCAACGCACCGCCGAACGAGACCGGCGACATCACGAAGGCGGCCGAGGCCATCGCCGAGCGAACCCCGGCGCTCGCGAAGCACTTCTACCGCTTCGAGTACTGCACGCCAAAGCGCGGCGGAAAGCACGAACTCAAGCTCAAGGTTCGCCACAAAGTGGACGACAAACTCGTCCTCACGGGCGAGCTCTCGCAGCCGTTCGAGCTCACGAATACGCGCTTCGATTGCGATCTGCCGAGGCCCCGCCTCTAGCGTCGGCACGCCGAATCACTTGCACTTTGCACCAAGCTTCACGAGCGCGGCCTTCGCGTCGCGGCCGACCTGGTCTTTGCGGTAGCGCTTCTCGCACATCTCGAGCGCGGTCTTCGCGTCGGAGCAGTTGCCGAGCGCCGCGTAGCTCTCGCCGAGCGCCAGGAGCGCGCGCGGGAGGAAGACCGACTTCGGCCCGGACTTCATCACTTTGCTGTATTCGCCGATCGCCGTCGCGTGCTGCCCGAGCGCGGCCTCGGCGTTTCCGCGGAAGTAGTAGACCCCGTCGAGCTTCTCGTCGGTCGGGTAGCGCGCGGCGAATTCGCTCGCCAGAATGCGCACGGCGGCCCAGTCGCGGAGGTCGTTGGCGCGCTCGAGTGCGGCGAAGTGCGCGTTCTTCTCGGGCGGCACGGGGACCGTGGGTGGCGGCGGCGGCGGGGGCTTCGACGCGAGATCGTTCATCTTCGACGCGAGGTCTTTGATCTCCTTCTCGAGCTCCTTGAACTGAACCTCGAGGTTTGCGCGCTGCATGTCTTGCTGGCGGCGCCCTTCTTCGTCGGCCTGCGCGAGCTCCTCGATGCGGCCCTCGAGGCGCGCGGCCTGGGCACCGGCGTTGAGGAGGTTCTCCTTCGCGTCGGCATTCGCGCGAAGGGCGTTGTCGAGACGCTCACGTGTCGTCGAGAGATCGATCTTGAGCTTGTCGTTCTCCGATTGCAGCGCCTCGTGCCGCTGCCGGAGCGCGTCGTGACTGCCTTTGAGCGCCTGGAATTCCTCGCGCTTGACGGTGGCGCAGGCGGTGAGGAGGAGCAAGAAGGGGACGACCCGCTGGAGACGCATGTCCAAGGTCTAGCGACTTCGGGCGATGTGGGACAAACTCGCGACGGAAGCCGCCCTTGTGCCGGCGACCCCGGTGGCCTAGTCCCCACTCCATGGTTGCCACGGTCTCGGCTGCGCTGGCGCGTCCCGGCGAATCCCACGCCCGCACGGTGATGCGCCTCGCGACGCCCACCATCATCGCGATGCTCTCGCAGAGCGTCGTGAACGAGATCGACGTGGTGTTCTTCTCGCACCTGCCGGGGGCCGAGTCATCCACGGCGCAGGCCGCGCTGCTGCCTTCGCTCATCGTGCTGTGGCTCTTCGGCGGTTCGCTCAGCGCCATCGGCGTCGGCACCCAGGCGCTCGTTGCCCGCCGAGAAGCCGAAGGAAATCATGAAGATGCGGGGGCTGTCCTCGGGAACGCGTTCGCCTTCGCGCTCCTCGCGGGCGTCCTCATGACGGCGTTCAGCCAGTGGGTGTTGCCCACGGTGATGGAGAAGCTCATCGCCGTGCCCGACGTGCGCGCGGTCGCCATTTCGTTCACGCGCTGGCGCCTCTGGGGCGTGGTCTCCATGGCGACGACCATGAGCCTCAAGGCGTTCTTCGACGGCCTCGGGAAGACCTACGTGCACCTCGTGGCCGCGCTCACGATGAACGTGCTCAACGTCGTCTTCTGTTGGGCGTTCATCTTCGGCAACCTCGGCGCCCCGCGCATGGGCGCCGATGGTGCTGCCCTCGGTGCGCTCATGGCCACGTGGATCGGCTTCTTCGTGATGCTCGTCTTCCTCGTAGGCGAGCTGCCGCGTTACCGGCCGTTCGCGGCGGTGAAGCTCTCGCCGAAGCTCATGTGGTCGATCCTGCGCCTCTCGGTGCCCGCGGCCTTGGCGACCACCGTCATGATGCTCGGCTTCGGCACGTTCACGAAGTTCGTCGGTCGCCTCGACGCCCAGCAGGCGGCGGAAGCGCTGGCCAGCGGCGGCGTCGCCGAAGCGGTCAATGGGGCGGCCACGACGGACATCGTCGCCGTACTCAAGCTCACGATCACGGCCGCCATCGCGTTCGGTACCGCGACGGCCACCCTCGTCGCCGCGAGCCTCGGTCAGAAGAAGCCCGACGAAGCCGAGAAGTACGGCTGGACCAGCGTGAAGCTCGGCCTCGTGATCTTCGGCCTTGCGGGCCTCTGCGAGGGCGTCTTCTTCACGCGTCCCATCGTGAACTTCATCGCGAGCTCGCCTGCGGTTCGTGAGGCCGCCATGCTCCCGATGCGCACCATGGGCATCACGACTCCGGCGGTCGCCGTGATCCTCATCATGAGCGAGGCGCTCTTCGGGGCGGGCAACCCGCGCTTCGTCGCGGTCGCGCAGTTCGCCATGATCTTCGGCGTGCTTCTCCCGGCGTGTTGGCTCATGGCGATCCAGCTCGGCCTCGGCCTCGTGGGCATCTGGCTCGCGGCGTGCACCTACTGCGTCCTCGGCGCGTGCCTCCTCGCTTGGAAGTTCAGCCGCGGCGAGTGGAAGCACCTCGTGCTGTGAGCGCCGGCGTCGCCCCCGCGGGCGCGCGCCGCTTCCGTGGGCTCGACGCGGCCCGTGCGCTCGCGTGCGCGTGGGTCGTGCTCTTTCATGCGGGCGGGCAGGGGCCCCTCGCCGAGCGCGGGCAGGGCCCCTTCGTGCACGCGCTCGCCTCGGTCGGGTACCTCGGCGTCGACGCGTTCATCGTGCTCTCGGGCGTGGTCGTCGCGCGGTCGGCCTCGCCGTGGCCGGGCGTGGGTCGCTTCTTGAAGGCGCGCTTTCTCAGACTTTTTCCTCTCTACGGGCTCGTCGTCGTGGGCCTCGCCGTTGCGGCGTATGCACGGGGTACGCACGTAGGCTTGCTCGCGGCTTACCCAACGGTGCTCGACCTCCTCGCGCACCTCACCTTCGCGCACGTCTTCTTCGCGGCGACCCTGTACTCGTTCCTGCCGCCGGCCTGGTCCCTCGGCCTCGAGTGGTGGCTCTACGTCGCGTATGCGGCGCTTCGGCCGCTCGGGCGTCGCCTTGCGCCCGTCACGTTCCTCGTCTCCGCGCTCACCCTCGTGGCGCTGCGCGCGTGGGGACACGAAGCCGACGAGCCCGGCGTGGTGGTCCTCGCGCGCCTCTGGCAGTTCGGCTGCGGCGCGGCGCTCGCTCCTCATCTTGGCGCGTGGAAGCCGAAGGTCTGGTTTTTTGCAGCGGTTCTCGCGGTGCTGGGTGCCATCACCTGGTACGACAACGTCGTCGACCCGTGGATGTTCCGCGTCTCGCGCCTCACGGAGCCGCTCCTCTGGGTGACGATCTTCGGGGCCCTCGCGGCGATCGACCCGCGCCACTTCGAGAAAGGCTTCGGTAAGTGGATCGCGAAGCGTGGCGATGCCTCCTACGCCGTGTACCTCACGCATGACCCGCTCCTCCGCGCGCTCCACGGTGTGCCGGCCTTCCAAGCGCATCGTTTCGTCGTCGGGCTCGGGGCGGCGTACCTGCTCGGTGAGCTCGTGCACGCGCTCGTCGAGAAGCCCCTCGGTCGGCTGACCAAGCGGCTCTGAGCAACGAGCGGAGGCCGAAACGAAAAACCGGCGACCCCCGAAGGGACCGCCGGCTTCGTTTGCTCGGAGCGACGAGGTTACTCGCCGAAGTCCTTCATGAGGTCTTCCTCGCTCGGCGCCTTGGGGGCGTTGGGGTCTTCGATGACCGGCATCTGCCCGTGCGGGTACGCCTCGGAGTCTTCCTTGGAGCACGGCTGCGGGTTCGTGGAGTCTTCCTGCACGCACTCGAGGAGCCAGGTGTCGCGCAGGATGCGGTACTTGTCCTCGGGGGTCGGTGCCGCCTCCGCCTTCGCGCGCTCGGCGTGGACCTCCTTCGCGACGGAGAACGTCGAGATCGAAGGCACGTAGGTGACGAGCATCAGCGCCGCGGTGAGGATCACCAAGAACGGCACGACGACCTTGTAGAGGCTCACCACCGGGCGGTTGAAGCGGAAGCTCGAGATGAAGAGGTTCAGCCCGAGCGGCGGGGCGCAGTACGCGACCTCGAGGTTCAGGAGGAAGATCATCGCGAGGTGGAACGGCTCCATCTTCACGGCGGCGGCGAAGGGGATGATGAGCGGCACGGCGACGATGATCGCCGAGAAGCCGTCCATGACCATGCCGAGCACGAGGAGGAAGACGTTGAGGATGAGCAGGAACTGCCAGCTCTTCGACGGGTCGTTCAGGTTCACGATGCCCAGGTGGGTCATCGCGTCGAACGCCTTCTTCGGGATGCTGTGGTCGATGAGGTAGCTGACGAGCGCGTTCGCCATCGAGAGGATGAGGATGACGGCGCCCGCGAGGGCCATCGACGACTTCGCGATGCGCGGGAGGTCCTTGCGGATCTCGAGGTCCTTGTAGATGAAGACCTCGATCGCGAACGTGTAGAGTGCAGCCAGCGCTGCGGACTCTTCGAGGTTCGTGAGGCCGCTGCCGAGGCCGCCGAGGATGACCACCGGGATGAGGAGCTCCCACTTGATCATCCACAGCGCGGAGGCGGCTTCCTTCGCGACGAAGGGCTCGCGCTTCACACCCTCGCGGATGCCCACGAAGGCCGCGTAGATCGCGAGGAAGACCATGACCATGATGCCCGGGACGAGGCCGACCCGGAACGTCTTGTTCATGTCGACGCGCGCGATGAGCGAGTAGACGAGGATGGGCAAGGAGGGTGGCAGCAGGAGACCCAGCGAGCCGCCGGTCGTGATGAGGCCGAGGCTGAAGGAGTCCGAGTAGCCCTGCTTGCGGAGCGCCGGGTAGAGGAGGCCGCCGATCGCGACGATGGTGACGCCACTGCCGCCCGTGAGCGCGGTGAAGAACGCGCTCGCGACGATGCAGACGATCGCGAGGCCGCCGGGCATCCAGCCGAAGAAGGCCTGCGACGCGCGTACGATGCGGTCCGGGGTCTTCGATTCGGCCATCACGTAGCCGACGAACGTGAAGAGCGGGATCGTGATGAGGACCGGCGACCCGAGGAAGCGGACGTCGTCGAGGATGTCACCTGCGATGTTGCGGACGAATTGCTCCTCGACCTTGTGGGCCATGAGGAACGCGAACATCGACGAGCCGCCGAGGATCGTGAAGAGCGGCGTGCCGAAGAGCGCGAAGACGATGACCGCCGCTGCGAGGACGCCGCCGGTCAAGAATCCGACGAGCGCGAGAGCCGCGACGCCGGCGAGCGCGACGGGGTTGCCCTTCGCCAATTGTGCCTGCGCGCGCACGCTGATGGTGCTGGTGGTGCTCATGCGCCCTCCTTCTCGTCCGCCTTCGCGGCAGCTTCGGCCTCGGCCTTGTCTTGCGCGGCGGCCGCCTCTTCGAGTGCGTCCTCGGAGCGCGAGTGCTCCTCGCCCTCGGCGTCGTCGAGCGCGTGTGCGGCGTCGGGGTCGACCGAGACCGCGCCCGCGACCGCGAGCGTCGCGCGGATGAGGAAGCGCGCCGCGATCATGAGGAAGCCCATGCCCAGCACGAAGATGTTGAACTCCTTCACGAGGAGCGGCTTGAGGTCGCCGCCGCCCGGCACCGGGGACTTCGGCTCGCGCGGTGAGTCGTCGGCGGCGCGGAAGGTCGCGAGCTCGTCGGCCTCGGCGTACGCGGCCCAGTTGCCTCCGTCGAGCCACGCGTTCCACTCGGCGGCGGGCATCTCGCTGTACTTCTCGCCCTTCATGACGCGCGAGAGCGTCTTCGTGTCGAGGACGATCTGGCGGCCCGCGACGAAGAGATCACGCTTCGTCGTGCTCACGACCTTCTCCCACTTCATCGAGAAGGGCGGGTCGCACAGGCCCGTGCCCTCGGGGCCCTTCGAGCCGTCCGTGCACTCGATCTTGCTCGGTGCTTGGAAGTTGCCGATCGCGATGAAGTCGAAGAACGCGTAGGCGCTCATCACGCAGACCGTTGCTGCGGCGAGCCAGCCGGTGACGGCCGCGAACTTGCGGAAGCGCTCCGGGAGTGCGCGCAGGCCGAAGTCGACGTTGATGTGCTTCGCCTTCGAGGTGGCGATGCTCGCGCCGAGGATCGCCACGAGAAGCGTCATGCGCGACGAGAAGCCGCGCAGGCCGTTCAACATGACGAAGCTGCTGGACGCTTGCAGCCAGCTGTAGACGTTCGAGAAGAACTCGGCACCCACCGAGGCCCAGCTCTTGCCGAGCGCGAGCCCTACGAAGAGCGCGGCGGTCACCACGGTGCCGTGCACGGGGCCGACCGTGGGCGCCTGCGGATCACGCTTGATCGCGACGCCCATGATCTTGTGCGCGACCGTGGCGAGCGCGACGCCGCCGAGCAGCGCGCGCAGCACGAGGCCCGCCTTCGAGCCCGTGCCGTCCGGGTTGTAGGTGATGGGCATGTTCTTGACGATGATCCAGATGCAGAGTGCAACGATCTCCAGCACCAGGATCACCGCGCAGGCCTTGGCCTCGACGCTTGTCCACGCCTTGTCGAAGCGCTTGAGGCTCAGCGCCCAAGCCGGGGGAGGGGGGGGGTTCGGTTCGCTCATGGCTCCATGCGGTGTTACGGCCGCATGGCACCGGATGTTCAGAGGTTTGGACATGAAAAAAGCACGCCTCCCGTCGGGAAGGCGTGCTCGGGGTGCGGCGTCGGACCGCGGGCCGTGAGGCGGATTACTTCGCCGCGGCGACGATCTCGTCGAAGAGCGCGGCGTCGAACTTCTGGCCCTTGAGCTTGCCGCGGACCTTCTCGAACATCGCCTTCCAGGCGGCCTTGCCTGCGTCGTCGTTCTCGTACGCGGTCATCTTCGCCTTGAGGCGGCCGAACGCGTCGTCGTCCTCCTTGCGGATGCGGTTCGTGAGCGCCTTCGACGCCTGCGCGCCGGTCTCGGTGAGGACGGCCTGCACGTCGGGCGCGAGTCCCTTGAACTTCGTGCTCGAGAAGACGAGCGAGCCGATGGCGTAGACGGACGTGGCCGACGTGTTGATGTGGTCGACCTTGCTCGCCCACTGGAGCTGCTCGGCCGCGAGCGCGGGCGAGTTGAGCACCTGCACGTTGCCGCCGGAGAGAGCGGGGAGGATCTCGGTGATGGTGAGCGTCTTGTAGGGGATGCCGATCTCGGAATAGAGGACCGGGCCGATCGGATCGGCGGCGAGCGCGTAGACGCCGTGGCCCTTGAGGTCCTCGGGCTTCGTGACCTTGAAGCCCTTCGTCATCAGGCGCGCCTGACCGACGTCGCCCCAGCCGAGGATCTTGAAGCCCGCGGCTTCGAACTTCGCGTCGAGCTTCGGGCG
>CAIOHM010000482.1 GCA_903858055.1 uncultured delta proteobacterium | reverse complement strand
TGATGACCGGGCCGAAGATCTCTTCTTGGTTCGTGCGGCAGGCGAGGGGCAGACCTTCGAGGATCGTCGGCTCGATGAAGTAGCCGTTCGCGCAGCGGCCCGTGACGTCCGCGCGCTTGCCTCCCGTGAGGACGCGAGCGCCTTCCTCGCGCGCGGTCTCGACGCACGCGAGCACCTTCTCGAAGTGCACGCGCGAGACGACGGCGCCTTGCTCCGTGGCGGGGTCGAGCGGATCGCCTTGGCGCAGCGCACGCGCGCGCCGCACGAGCTCGCCCACGAAGCGCTCGTAGAGCGGGCGTTCGACGTAGACGCGCGACCCGCAGAGGCAGATCTGCCCTTGGTTCGAGAAGGAAGAGCGGAGCACCGTGGCGACGGTCTCCTCGAAGTTGCAGTCTGCAAAGACCAGGGTGGCGTTCTTGCCGCCCATCTCGAGCGAGACCTTCTTGAAGAGGGGGCCTGCGACCTTGGCGATCTCTTGGCCCACGCGCGTGCTGCCCGTGAAGGAGAGCGCCGCGATGTCTTCGTGCGCCGTCATGGGAGCGCCCACGTTGGGCCCGAGCCCGTGCACGAGGTTGAGCACGCCCGGCGGGAGCTTCGCGGCGCGGCACGCCTCGGCGAGGAGGGCGGCGGTCTTGGGTGTCACCTCCGAGGGCTTCGCGACGACGCAGTTGCCCGCCGCGAGCGCCGGCGCGATCTTCCAGCTCAAGAGGTAGAGCGGGAGATTCCAAGGCGAGATGCAGCCCACGACCCCGAGCGGTTGCCGGAGCGTGAAGTTGATCGCGGTCGTGTCGGTCGCGTGCGCTTCGCTCGCGAACTGCGTGGCGACGTCTGCGAAGAACTCGAAGTTGTGCGCGCTCCTCGGAATGTCGACGGTGCGCGTGACGGTGATCGGCTTGCCCGTGTCGACGCACTCGGCCTGCGCGAAGACCTCGAGGTTCTCTTCGAGGTAGGCGGCAATGCGGCGCAGGGTGCGTGCACGCTCGCGCGCAGGGGTTTCGAGCCACGCGGGCAGGGCACTCTTCGCAGCCTCCACCGCCGCGGCCACGTCGCGCGCGTCGGAGTCGGGCACGGTGCCGTAGACGACGCCGAGCGCCGGGTCCTCGTTCGGGAGCTCACCGCCGCCGACCGCGCCCACGAGCTCGCCGCCAATGTAGTTCTTCAGTCGATCCATTTCCCGGCCTCCCAGAGCACGGCGCGCACCGGCGAGGCGTCGGCCCCGCGGAGCTTCAACGGCAACGCCACGAGGGTGTAGAGGCCTTCGGGCACCTGCTCGAGCACGAGCCCCTCGAGCACCGCGAGGTCGCGGGCCGCGATGGCGTGATGGCTCACGAGCTCCTTCGCGGTGGCGGGGTCCACCGAGGGCGTGTCGATGCCGACGAGGCGCACGCCGTGATCGGCGAGGTGGTGCACGAGCTCGGGCGAGAGCGCGTTGAAGTCGTCGTGCCACGCGTTCGGGTCCGTGAAGGAGCCGGTCCGGAAGAGCACGCGCGGCGCCGCGATGGCCTTGCCTGCGAGGTGCTCGGGGAGGATGCGCTCGCCGCGCGCAAGCGTCACGTGGAGGACCTGGCACGCGCCGATGTAGAGGTTCGGGTCACGCGCGTCGATGCTCACGCCGCCGGGGACGTAGTGGCTCGGCGCGTCCGCGTGCGCGCCGATGTGCACCGTGCTCGTGATGCTCGAAAGCGCGAGGTGATCGCCCGCCTCGAAGCCCATGAGGACCTGGCGACGATAGCGCGTATCGCCGGGAAAAACCGCGAGTTCCTCGCACACCGGGGGGCTGATGTCGAAGCAGGGCACGCGCGGCTCTAAACACACATCGGCGGTGCGAGGCCAGTACCGCCGAACGCCGTTGTGCATTAGGAGCGCGCCATGCCTCTCCCCTCCGAAGAGCTCTCCGCGCTGGCCCAATTTCTTGACGCAGGGCGTCTCGACGCGCGCGCGGGCGCGAAGCTCACGGACCGACACCCGGAGCTCTCGGTCGACGACGCTTACGCCGTGCAAGAGCGCGGCATGGCGCTCCGCTTCGGGCGCGGCGAGAAGCGTGTGGGGTACAAGATGGGCCTCACCTCGCAGGCCAAGCGCGAGCAGATGGGCCTGCATTCGCCCGTGTATGGTGAGCTCACCGACGCCATGGAGGCGCGCGGGGGGACTTACCGGTTGGTCGGTCAAATTCACCCGAAGATCGAGCCGGAGGTCGCGTTCCTCGTGCGCGACGAGCTCCGCGGAAACGTGACCCGCGAAGAGGTCCTCGCGGCGTGCTCGGGCGTGTGCGCGGCCATGGAGATCCTCGACTCGCGCTACGTCGGCTTCAAGTACTTCAGCTTGCCGGACGTCATCGCCGACAACTCGAGCTCGTCGCAGTTCGTGCTCGGCGCCGAGGTCGTCGACCCGCGCTCGCTCGACCTCGCGCACCTCGAGATGGTCATGTCCGTCGACGGCGTGCCGGTCGAACGTGCGCTCTCCTCGGCGATTTCCGGGGATCCCGTGATCTCGGTCGTTCAGCTCTGCGCCCTCTTGGCCGCGCGCGGTCTCGCGCTGCCTGCGGGCAGCGTGGTCCTCGCGGGCGCTGCGACCACCGCCGTGCAGCTCGCGGCCGGCCAGCGCATCGAGCTCGCGGTGCAGGGACTCGGCACCGTGCGCGTCGACGTTGCACCCTGAGGTGCATCGCGTGCGCGTCATGCGCAACTTCGAACGCGGCGGTCGAAACGTTTCGTCGACACGTTCGTGCTTGAGCTCGCGCGCGCCCATCCCATAGAGAGCCGCCATGGCGCTCACCTACGCGACGTACCTGAAGGTCGACGAACTCCTCGAACTGCAGCAGCCGCTCTCCGACGGCCCCGAGCACGACGAGCTGCTCTTCATCACGATCCACCAGGTCTACGAGCTCTGGTTCAAGCAGGTGCTCCACGAGGTCAAGCACGCGCAGCAGCTGCTCGCGGACGACCAGCGTACGCGCGCGCTCGGCACGCTGAAGCGCGTGCTCACGATCCTCAAGACCGCGGTCTCGCAGGTCGACATCCTCGAGACGATGACGCCGCTCGAGTTCAATTCGTTCCGCTCGCGCCTCGACTCCTCGAGCGGTTTTCAATCGGTGCAGTTTCGCGAGCTCGAAATGCGCCTCGGCTACCGCGGCCTCGAGCGCGCCCACTTCCACCCGGCCGGCAGCCCTGCGCGCGCCCACCTCGAAGGCGTGCTGCGCGAGCCCACGCTCTACCAAGCGCTTCTGCAGCACCTGCACCGCGCCGGCTACGCGATGCCCGAAGAGGCCATGAACCACGACCTCGCGCTCTCCACACCCGAGAGCGCCGAAGTGCGTGCACAGTTCATCCGCATCTACCGTGAGCGCTCGGAGCTCGCGGCGCTGTGCGAGCGCTTCCTCGACCTCGACGAAGGTCTGCAAGAGTGGCGCTACCGCCACGTGAAGATGGTCGAGCGCACCATTGGCGCGAAGATGGGCACGGGCGGCTCGGCCGGCGCGGACTACCTGCGCCGCACGCTCTTTCGGCCGCTTTTCGCCGATCTTTGGGCGATTCGCTCGGAGCTCTGAGGCCGGGGTCGCGCAGGCCCTTTACGGGGCCGGGCTCCGCGCGATCGGGTGTGCGCTGAGGATGGAGTATTCGCCGCGCACGCCCGCGTCTTCGCCGTACATCGCGTCGAAGAGGTGCGCGTAGCGCGCGACCACGTAGCTCCGTCGCAGCTTCAAGGTCGCCGTGAGCGCGTGGCCTTCGAGCGTGAGGTCGTGGTCGAGGACCACGAAGCGCTTCACGGTCTCGAAGCGTCCTGCTTGGGCGTTGAAGCGGTCGAAGGCTTGCTGCACCTCGGCGCGCACGATCGCGTGCTTCGAGAGCGCGTCGTAGTCGAGCTTCGAGGGGTCTTCACCGCGCGCGGCGAGGAGGCTCCGCGCCGCCTCTTCGCTCACCGTGGCGATCGCCGTGAGGTACGAGCGCCGGTCGCCGTAGACGACCACCTGGCTGATGATCGTCGACGCCTTGATCGCGTTCTCGATGTTCTGCGGGGCGATGTTCTTCCCGTTCGCCGTGATGATGATGTCCTTCTTGCGGTCGGTGATGCGCAGGCGACCGTCGGCCCCGAAGGCTCCGATGTCACCGGAGTGCAGCCACCCGTCCGCGTCGATCACGTTCTTCGTGGCGTCCGGGAGCTTCCAGTAGCCCGCCATGACGTTCGAGCCGCGGATCAGGATTTCACCGTCGTCCGCGATCGTCACCTCGCAGCCGCGAATCGGCTTCCCGACGGACCCGAGCGCGCGCTCGGCGCCGGCGTTCACCGTCGCGCACGCCATGCACTCGGTGAGGCCGTAGCCTTCGTAGATCGAGAACCCGCACGCTTCGAAGAACGCCATCACGATGGGCGAGAGCGGCGCGCCGCCCGAGGCCATCCAGCGCATGCGGCCGCCCATGCGCGCGAGCACTTTCTCGCGGATCTTCGGGATCACGAGCTTCTTGCCGATCATGAGCCAGAGCGAGAAGAACGAGCGACCGGCCGCGCGCGCTTTCGCCATGCGCGCGAGCGCGTCGATGGTCTTGCGGAAGAGGAAGCCCTTGAGCCCCGGTGCGACCGAGCCGTCGGCGCAGACCTTGTTGTAGACCTTCTCGAAGAGCCGCGGCACGCCGGCGAAGCACGTCGGGTGCGTCTCGCCCATGTCGTCGACG
>CAIOHM010000481.1 GCA_903858055.1 uncultured delta proteobacterium | reverse complement strand
GTCGAAGGCGTGGGGGCGGCTCAGGTGCGGGCGCTCCGGCTCGGGCTGGCCCCAGCCGTCACGTCGGATGGATGAGCTGGGCCCCAGGCGACGCCGTTCCTTCTACCGTCCATGGACGAATCCATGGAGGGTGCAACCATTGCGCTCAGGAAAAGCACAAGGCGCGCCGCAATGGACGGATTTCCCAACGGGCGTGCTAGGAGTGCCGTCCGCACGCGTGAGAAGCACCATGAGCTCGAATTCGTCTTCCGCTCGGTCCCCCTGGGGCCGCAAGGTCGCCACCGCTTCCGTGATCGCTGGAGCCCTCGTCGGCTTCGGCTGTCTGAGCCGGCCCATCTCGCCGGTGGAGCCGGAGGTCCTCCCGACCTTCATCTCGAAGATCAACCTGAAGGGCGTCGACAAGGTCGACCTCTTGTTCGCGATCGACAACTCCGCGTCGATGGCCGACAAGCAGAGGGTCCTCGGCGACGCGATCCCGCGCCTCGTCGGTCGCCTCATCAACCCGCTCTGCCGCACCGAGCTCGGAACGGGCGAATCGCGGGGCGCCTCGAACAAGGGCGACTGCACGGCGGTCGCGAACGGCGACGAGTCGATCCGCGCCGAGTTCCCCGCGGTGAAGGACCTCCACGTTGGCGTCGTGAGCTCGTCGCTCGGTTCGCGCGGCGGCTACTTCGCGTGCAAGCCGCGCGACCCGTCGCAGTTCCCCTTCCAGCGCCACGTGGACGACGGCGGTCGCCTCATCTTCCGCACGAAGGGCACGGCAACGGATCGCGACGGCGCCGCGGAGCCCAAGGCGCAAGCCAACGGCGGCTTCCTTGCATACTACACCAAGGATCAAGTCCCCGGCGGCCCCGCGTCGAAGGACGCAGCGCCCATCAACGACGCGACGGACTTCGTGACGCGCTTCACGTCGATGATCACCGGCGTGCAGGAGTACGGCTGCGGCTTCGAGGCCCAGCTCGAGAGCGTCTACCGCTTCCTCTTCCAGCCGGACCCGTACGGCGCCGTGAAGGCGACCGCGGACGCAAACGGCGCCGAGAAGGGCGTGCTCGAGGGCGTCGACGGCACCATCCTCGATCAGCGCCGCAAGTTCCTCCGCCCGGACTCGCTCCTCGCGGTCGTCATGGTCACGGACGAGAACGACTCGAACGCCGACCCGCTCGCGATCGAGGTCGTGAACAACAAGCCGTACCAGCTCGGCTACTGGTTCTTCGACTACGGCTACTCGGCCGACCCGCCGCAGGCCGCGCCCTACAAGAACAACCGTGGCTACACGCCGCGTGGCACCTCGGCGTGCGACACGGACCCGATGTCGCCCGCGTGCACCAGCTGCCGCGCGAACCCGAGCGACACCGCTTGCGGCGGCAACGCCAGCGCGCGCGTGCCCGACGGTGACAACCCGAACGAGCGTTGGTTCCACCCGAAGCGCCGCTTCGGCTACGACCCGCAGTTCCCGATGGCGCGCTACGTCGCCGCCTTCACGAGCTCGAAGGTCCCGAACCGCACGACCGAGCACAACAACCAGTTCCAGTACCGCACCGACGACGCGGCGAAGAGCTGCACGAACCCCGTGTTCGCGGCGGAGCTCCCCGACCCGGCGGGCCTCACGCTCGAGAACGAGGTCAACGGCAAGCTCTGCAACATGCCGCTCGGCGATCGCTCGAAGAACCTCGTGATCTTCTCGCTCATCGGCGGCGTGCCCTGGCAGCTGCTCACGACGACGACGGACCCGGCGACGGCGAAGCTCAAGGAGAAGCTCACGACCTCCGACTGGACCTCGATCCTCGGCTCGGACCCGCTCAACTACAAGTTCGACGGCGCCGACCTGCACATGCTCGAGTCGATGACCGCGCGTGCGGGGCTCCCGCCGGCGAACACGCCGAACAACGGCACGGACCCGATCCACGGCCGCGAGTACAACACCGACAACGGTGACCTCCAGTACGCGTGCACCTTCAACCTCCCGAGCCCCAAGAACTGCGGCGCGACGGACCTCTGCGACTGCAACAGCACGACGAAGAACCCGCCGCTCTGCAACGGCGCGCAGCAGGTGAAGGCGAAGGCGTACCCGACCATTCGTGAGCTCGCGCTCGCCCGCGCGCTCTCGGCGAACGACCAGTCCGTCGTCGCCTCCATCTGCCCGATCACCCTCAGCGGCGACCCGAACGGCGCGACCTACGGCTACAACCCGGCCGCGGAAGCCATCGTCAACCGCATCAAGGTCGGCCTCGGCGGCCAGTGCCTCCCGCGTCCGCTCACGCTCGTCGGCGGCCAGGCACCCTGCCTCATCATCGAGACGCGCACCGAGACCGTCGCCTCCGGCACCAAGTGCGCCGACGTGGATCGCGAAGAAGTGGACCCGGCGGTCCTCGAGCGCATCCGCCTCACGCAGACCCCCGAGCAGCGCGAGAAGCTCGTGTGCCAGATCCCGCAAATCACCGACGCAGACACGACCAAGTCGTGCCTCACGAGCGGCGACTCGGGCTGGTGCTACGTGACCGGCGCGAAGGCCAAGGAAGCGTCGAACTGCCCGCAGGACTACGCGATCAAGTTCTCGCAGCGCGGCCTCCCGAAGGGTGAGATCCAGCTCACCTGCATCCTCGGCCAGTAAGGTCGTCGAGCCCGCAAGGCGCGAAGAGAGCTCCTCCACCGAGGGGCTCTCTTCGTTTTTGCAGCGCCCTAGCGCACGCTCGGCGCACGCGGCTCCGCGCGCGATCACGAAGCGGCGACGACCGTGAGCCCCTTCGAGGAACGTAGGACGACGCCGGGCACGCCGGCGTAGACGACGACCCCTTCGCCGACCTCGGGCACGTCGAAGGCCCATTGCGCCTTCGCGCGGCGACCTTGGAGACCGCCGCCGGCCCCGGCGTCGAGCGCCGTGAGCGTGACGACACCGGCCGCCTTCTCGCGCACCACGACGAGGGCGTCTTCGGTGCCGAAGGCGAGCTGCGTTCCGCGGGCGCCGAGCAGCACGCCGTCGGGAGCGCCGGCACCGCTCGGGAGCTTGAGCGCGAGGCCCCACGCCGCACCGCCCGCCACATTGGGCTGCAAGAAGAGCTGCCCCGCGGGCGTTCGCACCGCACGGAACCCTGAGAAAGCCCTCGCCGGAGCGCCGCCCATGCGCGCCTCGTGGCGCTGACGGACGACCGATGTCGCGCGATCGATGGTCTGCACTTCGACGACGAGCTCGTTCTCGGACTCCGACGCGAAGGCCGCGAACGCGCCCGTGACCGACGACTCGCCGCCGACGACGACACTCGCGACGCAACGCTGCTCGAGCGACGAAGGCACCCACGCGCCCTCGGGCGGCAGCGTGGAGGTACGGCCGTGTTCGCCCCCCTCGTTCACTTCACCCAAGCCGAGACGCACGAGCGCCGCGGGCGTGACCGGCGGCCCCTCGATGCTGGGCATCGCGACGACGAGGTACTCGCCGGAAATGGCACCGTCGCGCGGCGGACCTCCGCGATCGCCGACGGCGAGCCCCGCCTCGTGCGCGCGCAACGAACCGCGACGCGACGCGAGATCGACCCAGCCGAAGCGGCGCGCACGCTCGGCGCCAAGCTCGACCTCGAAGGCCACGCGCTCATCGCTCGGCGCCCACAGGTCGAGGACGTCGTCTTCGAGGCCCGACGTCACGAGCGGCAGCGCCGTGCGACGGAGCGGGCGAAGGGTCTCGCGGTCGAGCACGTAATGGTGCGGCGCAACGGAATCCCCGGCCACGGCCACGTGGATCGCACGCGGACCGACCGCGAGCGCCCCGACCGGTGCCGGGTCGGGCAAGCGACGAACGGCCTTCTCCCGGCCGCTGCGCCCGTCGAGCAGGTGGACGAGCGCGTGGGTCCACCCGGGCGGCCCCGGCGGCATGGTCACGACGACGATGGTCTCGCCGAAAAGGCGCACCTGATCGACGCGGCCGCCGTGCGCGGGCTTCCACGTGAACGCGACCTTCGGCTTCCAGTCGCCGAGGGCGCCGCGCACGAACCTCGTGCCGAGCAGATCGGCGCGACGGTGGGTCCAGTCGCCCGCGAGCGCGGTCATTCGACGGTCACCGTCTTGGCGAGGTTGCGGGGCTGATCGACGTCGGTGCCCTTGAGATCCGCCATGTGGTACGAGAGCAGTTGAAGCGGGAGCACCGTCAGCAGGTGCACGACCTCCGGTGCGCTGGGCGGCACCGTCACGAGATCGCCCTCGTGCTTCGCGACGAGGTTCGCGAGCTCTTCGTCGCCCTTGGTGCCGACGGCGATGATCTGCCCCTCGCGCGCACGGACCTCGGCGAGGTTCGAAGCCGTCTTCTCGAAGTGACCGTCGCGCGGGCAGACGACGACGACGGGCATCGCGTCGTCGATGAGCGCGATGGGACCGTGCTTCATCTCGCCGGCGGCGTAGCCCTCTGCGTGCACGTAGCTGATTTCCTTGACCTTCAGGGCACCCTCGAGGGCGATCGGGAACCCGATGCCGCGACCGAGGAAGAGCATGTCGCGCGCCTTCAAGTGGCGCTTCGCGAGCAGGCGGATCGACGCGTCGTCTTCGAGCGCCTCCCGCATGAGCGAAGGCACGTGCGTGAGCGCCTCGAGGACGCTCTTCGCACGCTCGACCGAGAGCGAGCCACGACGACGCCCGAGCCACACGGCGAACATGAGCATCGCAGCGAGCTGGGTGGTGAAGCACTTGGTCGAGGCCACGCCGATCTCGGGACCTGCATGCGTGTAGAATGCACCGTCGCTCGCGCGCGGAATGGCGCTGTCGAGCACGTTTGCTATGGCGAGCACGCGTGCGCCGCCCGCCCGCGCGGCCTTCACGGCGGCGAGCGTGTCCGAGGTCTCGCCCGACTGGCTCACGGCGATCACGAGATCGCGCGGCGTGAACACGGGCTCGCGGTAGCGAACCTCGCTCCCGATCTCGACGGTCGCGGGCACGCGCGCGAGCGCTTCGACCCAGTAGCGCCCTGCCATGGCCGCGTGCGCGCTCGTGCCGCAGGCCACGAAGTACACGCGGTCGATGCTCGTGGCGATCGCGTCTTCGAGGCCGAGCTCTTGCGAGACCACGTCGCCCGCCGTGAGGTCGATGCGCCCGCGGAGCGTGTCTTCGATCGCGCGCGGCTGCTCGTGGATCTCCTTGAGCATGAAGTGCTTGAAGCCGCCCTTCTCGGCCTGCGCGGGGGACCAGTCGATGCGCTTCGGCGCACGCGTGACGGGCTCACCGCTCACGGTGCGCAGCTTGGCTTCGAAGGTTGCGCCCGTGCGACGGAGGATGGCCATCTCGCCGTCTTGCAGGAAGACCACGTCGCGCGTCGTCGAGAGGATGGCGGGGATGTCGCTCGCAGCGATGAGCTCGCCTTCGCCGATGCCGAGCACGAGCGGCGACTGGTCCTTCGCGAGCACGATGACGTCGGGCTCGGTCTTCGAGAGGACGGCGATCGCGTAGGCGCCGGTCACGCGACCCAGCGCAGCCGTCACCGCAGCTTCGAGCGAGCCCGCACCCGCGGCCAGCGCACGCGAGACGAGGTGCGCGACGATCTCCGTGTCGGTGTCGCTCGCGAACACGACGCCCGAGGCTTCGAGCTCGTGGCGAAGCGCGACGTGGTTCTCGATGATGCCGTTGTGCACCACCGCGACGGGGCCCGAAACGTGCGGGTGCGCGTTGGCCTCGCTCGGTCGCCCGTGCGTCGCCCAGCGCGTGTGACCGATGCCGACCGTGCCGGCAAGTGGCGCTTTCGCGAGCGCGGCGTCGAGGTTCGAGAGCTTCCCGACCGCGCGCACGATCGCGAGGTCACCGCCCGCGTGCACGGCGACGCCCGCCGAGTCGTAGCCGCGGTACTCGAGCTTGCGCAGCCCCTCGACGAGCACGGGGCTGGCGGGGCGGGTTCCAACGAAGGCAACGATTCCACACATGGTTCACGAGCGGCTTGGGGAGTGACGATGCCTCGGGTACCGTCGAACCGCGGCACGACGCTAATCGACCGCGCGAGAAGGGCAATCGAGACGCGATGGGCACGGTGACGAAGGGCGCTTTCGGTGCGCGCGGCGGGCGCGAATTCCGCCCCAAGGCCGCCCTCGCCGCCTTCCTCGTGTTCGCCTGGACCCTGCTTTTGTCAGGGTTCGCCGCCGGCGCGACGCCGATTGCGTTCGACGGGACGGCGCACGTGGTCCCTGCAACCGCACTCCTCGAGATGCGCATCGTGCCCGGCGCCGAGAGGCCCATCGACGAGGTGCTCGCCGAGCCCGTCGCCTTCCAAGCGCTCGGCACGACGCGCGCGACGCGTCCCGTCAGCCTCGGGGACGACACGACATGGCTTCGCGGCGCGATCACGAACACGAGCAGGAAGCACCAGCACGTGTACGTCGTTCACGACTCGCCGCTCGCCGATGTCGTCCGCTTTCACGAGCGCGTCGGCAGCGGCTGGCACGTGAGCACGAGCGGCGACCACCTGCCGATCTCCGAGCGTCCGACCTACGCCGCCACGAGCGCCTTTCCGCTCGACCTCGAGCCAGGCGAGACGCGCGAATTCGTCATCGAGATCCGCACGATCTCCGCGGTCGTCCTCGGCTTCCAAGTCGCCGACGACGACGGGCTCCGCGCGCAGACAATCGAGCGTGTGGGCCCGGTGTTGGCGCTCTTCGGTTTCTTGCTCGCGCTCGCGCTCTACAACCTCAACCTCTTCGCGGGCACGCGCGACCGCCTCTTCCTCGCGTACGCAGGGAGCGTGACCGGCGAGGCGATCACGTGGCTCATCACCTCGGGCGCCGCGGGTCTGCTCTTCCTCCACGGCACGCTCCTCGACGGCGCGGCGAACGCAATGTCAGGGCTCTCGATCGCGGCGTCCATCGCCTTCGGCCGCGGCTACGTCGAGCTCGCCGAGCGCTTCCCGAAGCTCGACCGCCTCCTCGGCACGCTCCAGCACGGCCTCGTCGCGTGGTCGCTCGTGGTTCCTTTCGCCTTCCGCCGCCTCGACGTCGCCGTCACCTCGCCGATGATCGCGATCGTCTTTCTCGTGGTGCTCGCCTCCGTGGGCTCGACGATTCCGCGAAACGGAGGCTTCTACGCGCGGAACTACGTGCTCGCCATGAGCTTCCTCACGGCGGGCGGCATCGCCTACATCCTCACGATCCGCGGCTTTCTCCCGCACTCGCCTCTCCTTTTGCAGACGCCTTACGTCGGCGGCGGCATCAACGCGTTCATCTTGAGCGCGGGCCTCGCCGAGCGCGTGCGTCGACTCCGCGAAGAGGCCGACCGAAACCGAAACTTCGCCCTCGAGGCCGCCAAGCGCGAGCTCGTCGAGCAGGCGAAAGTCACGCGGGAGATTCAGCGCCTCGACCAGCTCAAGGACATCTTCCTCGCGACCACGTCGCACGAGCTGCGCACGCCCATCAACGGCATGGTGGGCCTCGCCGACGCGCTCCTCGACGGCTACGCAGGTCCGCTCCCTTCGCGCGCGGAGAAGAACCTCCGCATCATCGTCGAGAGCGGCCGGCGCCTCGCAAACCTCGTCAACGACGTCCTCGACTACACCCGGCTTCGTCACGCGGAGCTCGTCATCGAACGGCGTCGGTCCTCGCTGCGAACCATCGTCGAGGCGGTGGTCGACCTGCAGCGCACCGAGGCGCTGAAGAAGGGACTCGTCCTCACGCACGACGTGCCCGGTCAGCTCATCGTCGTCGTGGACGACGCGCGTGTGCAGCAAATCCTCCACAACCTCGTCGGGAACGCGATCAAGTTCACGACCGACGGCTTCGTGAGCGTTACCGCGAGCCTCGAAGGCGCACGCGTGGTCGTCGAGGTTGCCGACTCGGGACCTGGCACCCGCGAGGAGGTGCGCGCGCGCATCTTCGAGCCCTTCGAGCAGGGAAACGCCGACGCGACGATCGCCCGGCGCGGCACGGGGCTTGGCCTCGCGATCGCTCGCCAGCTCGCCGAGGCGCACGGCGGGCACATGACCGTCGACGCGCGACCCGGCGGCGGCTCGGTCTTCCGCTTCGATCTCGAGACCGCGACGAGCGACGCCTCGGACCCGGTGCTCGAGCACGCGCCGGCCTCGGAGGAGCTCGCACCAACCTCGCTGCCCATGGTTCCGCGCGCCCTCGATCTTCACGACGAGACCATCCTCATCGTCGACGACGACGCCGTGAACCGCCACGTGCTCGTGCAGCAGCTGACGCGCGCGGGCCTCGCCGTCGAGGAGTGCGAGAACGGCTCTAGCGCCGTCGACCGCATTCTCTCGGATCAATGCCCTGCGCTGGTGCTCCTCGACGTCATGATGCCGGATCTGAGCGGCTTCGACGTCCTCGACCGCGTGAGGCCGCACCGCAACTCGACGGACCTCCCCATCGTCATGCTCACGGCCCTCGCGCGCGAGCACGACATCGTCGAGGGCTTCCGCCACGGCGCGAACGATTACCTGACCAAGCCTTTTACGCGCGAAGAGCTGCTCGTCCGCATCGGCCATCACATGGCGCTGCGGCGCTACGCCGTCGACTCGGTGGAAGCGCGCCGACGCCTCGAACGTGAGCTCGAAGAGCGCCGGCGCCTCGCAGGCGATCTCGAGGGGCTTCGTGAGCGTCAG
>CAIOHM010000480.1 GCA_903858055.1 uncultured delta proteobacterium | reverse complement strand
CTCGTTAGCGCTCGCGGTCGTGCTCGTCTTGAGGTCCCAGCGGCTCGCGGTCATGAGGCGGCCGACTTCATCCCACGCGTACGCGTAGCGCTGCCAGCAGCTCGCGCCGCTCGGGAGGCAGTTCACCGTCGCCGTGTCCCGCTGGACGATCATGCCCGTGAGGTTGCCCGCGTTGTCGTACTGCGCCTCGAGCCCGCCTTCGTAGAGCGAGGTGCTCGCCGTCGTGCGGTTGGACGCGCTCCTCAGTTGATACGGCCCTGCCGCGCTCGTCCCGTGCGTTTGCGCGCCAAGCGAGCGGTCGTAGAAGGCGTTCGAGTCGTCGCTGCTCGTGAGGATATTCCCAAGCGAATCGTACGCGTAGTCTTCGCGCTTCATGCGCGTGGGGAGCTTCGCGTGCGGCGCGGGCTTGGGGTTCGCCGTCGCCGTGCTTGCGCTCGTGACGAGCGGCGTCGCGGCATCTTCCGCGGCGAACGGGTCCACCCACGCGTCCGTCGTCGCCGTGCCTGCGCTGACCGTCGCTCCAATCGGGTTCAGGTACTCGACGCGTGTGACGCGGTATGCGTCGTCGTAGGTCATGCGCTTCGTCACCGGCTGCGCGCCTGCGGGCCACTCGCTCGCGGTGCGGCCATCCGCGATGAGCACGGGGTTGTCCGCCTCGTCGTACGTCACGCTTCGAGACTCGAGAATAGCCTGCGAAACAAGCTCCCCCGTGCCCGGCGCCTTGTAGCTCGCCGGGGCCTCTGTCGACGTGCTGCCGCCGCTGGTCCACCAGCTCGGCTTCGTGCGGAAGGTCTGCGTGTTCACGAGGCGCCCGCGTGCATCGTACACCATTTGGGTCGTCGTCTTGGCGCCGTCCGCGTAGGCGATCTCCGCCACGCGGCCATGCGCATCACGCGTGACCTTCGTGACCAGGTCGCCGTAGCTCGAGGTCACCGCGCTCACAGCGCCGCGCTTGTCCCACACGCTCGTCACGGTGCTCACGCCGCCCGCGCCTTGGAGGCTCGTCGTCGTCACGCCGGTGGATTCGGTCACCACCCGGTTCGCTTCGTCGTAGGCGATCTCCTGCACGTACGCTCGTGGGGCGAGCTGCTTTGGCTGGCTCGGGTTCGCTGTGTCCACGAGGGCCACGCGCTTCAGGCGGCCCGTGACGCGGCCTCGACCGTCGTAGGCGACCACGGTCTTCTGCGCCTTGTCCGTCACGCTCGCCACGCGGCCTGCGTACGAGCCCAGCACCTTGAGGCCGCGGCCCACCGCGTCTTTCACGGTGGCCGCGTCCGGGTCCGCGCTGTCGTAGCGCGTACACACCTCATAGCCGGAGCACGTACCGGGTGTGGGTGCGGAGTAGTTCGGGTGATCGGCGGTGCACGGCGAGTGGTCTTCCGTGAGCACGCGCCCTGCGGCGTCGTACTGGAAATTCACGCCACATCCGCGCGCGTCGCTGGTGCCCACGAGCTGACCTGCGTCGTCGTAGGCGTAGCGCCACACGCGCAGCGTGCCTCCGGGCGGCAAGGTCCACGGCTGCACCTCCACGAAGCCCGCGCTCGTGTTCGGGTCGCCGTTCGCGATCATGCGCCCGAGCGAGTCGTAGCGGATCCACCGGCGCACCACCGGCCCGGAGGCATTGTTCCGCACGCGGCGCACGATCTCCCTCACCTCGCCCGTGGGCAGGTAGAACTTCTCCGTCGCGCGCTCCTCGAGCGTGCCGCCCACGCGCACGCGCTCCACGACCGCCGAGGCGCGG
>CAIOHM010000479.1 GCA_903858055.1 uncultured delta proteobacterium | reverse complement strand
CGATCGGCTGAAGCAGGCGCTCGAAGCGCTCCGTACGCGCAGCGGCGCCGTGCTCCGCGGACGCCTCCACGACGTCGAGTTGCCCGACGTGCTCCAGCAGATCGTCCAGGCGCGCAAGACCGGGCGCCTCATCGTGCGCGCGCCGCGCGGGACGGGCGAGATTCACTTCTCCGCGGGCCTCATCGTCGACGGCTTCTTCGGCGAGCGTTCGGGCGAAGACGCCGTCATCGCGCTCGTGCGGCTACGGGATGGAGACTTCGTGTTCGACCCGGCGTTCAGGCCGGGCGCCTCGCGCATTCAGACGGCGACCGAGATGCTCCTGCTCGAGGCCATGCGACGCATCGACGAGAGCTCGCTGCGCCCGCTCTGATCGCGCTCCTTACACTTCGCCGCGCTTCAACACGTCGAACATCGCCTCGTCGAGGCGGCAGAGCTTTCCGTCGTCGTCGATGCACGCGTGGCGCGTCATGCCCTCGGTGAGCACGAACCCCTCGCGGCGGATGACGTAGACGAACCGCAGCGACGCGGCGCGGAGCTCGGAGAGCGTGACCTCGATCTCGAGCAAGTCGTCGAAGCGTGCGGACTGCACATACTTGCAGCTCGCCTCGACCACGGCGAGGTGCCGGCCCATGGCGGCCCAATCCGCGTAGCGAATGCCGCGCTTGCGAAGCCACTCGACGCGGGCGATCTCGAGGAAGCCCAGGTAGCGCCCGTGGTGGACGATGCCCATCGCATCGGTCTCGTCGAAGCGCACGCGCACCGCCACGGAGGAGGTGGACGTTTCGGCGTTCAAGGGCACGAGCGAGGGCAAAGCCATGCGGGTCGCCTTAGCAAGGTCGCGGACGTCTTACGCTCCCGCGGAGCCGAGCGCGCGAGGTCCTGGGATGGTCAGCGTGAAGCGCGCGCCTCCGAGGGTCGGCGACCGATCGACGACGAGGTCGCCGCCGTGCTCTTGGGCGATGCGCAGGCAGATCGGCAACCCGAGGCCCGTGCCCTTGCCCGCCGGCTTCGTGGTGAAGAACGGCTGCATGATGGCCGCGAGCTTGTCCTCGGGAATTCCTGGGCCGTCGTCCTCGACACGGAGCCAGACCATCGAGGTCGCGGCGTCGAAGCCCGTGGCCACGCGGATCGCCCCTTGGTGCGTGGTCGGGTCGCGATCGACGGTGCCGAGGGCGTCGGCGGCGTTGGCCACGAGGTTCAAGACGACTTGGCCGATGTGGCTGCGGTGGCACGTCACCGGTGGCGCGTCCCCGAGGTCGGTCTGCAGATCGTACGGGCGCGTGCGCGCGCCGAGGATGACGAGCGCCTCGCGGATGACGCCGGAGAGGTCGACGTGGTCGGTGCGCGTGTCGTCGAGGCGCCCGTAGTTGCGCATGGCGCGCGTGACCTCCGCGAGCCGCTTCACGCCGTGGTCGATGATGCCAAGGAAGCGCTCGACGTCCTTCAGCGGCGCGGCGGAGGCCGTCGAACACGGCGAATCGGCGACCTCGGCCATCGCGCTGCGGATCGTCCCGAGGCGCCGTTGGCAAACCGCGACCGCCCCGCTCAGGTAGTTGAGCGGGTTGTCGATCTCGTGGGCGACGCTCGCGACCATCTGGCCGAGCGAGGCCATCTTCTCGGCCTGAATGAGCTGCTTCTGCGCCTCTTCGCGCTCACGCTCGACGGTCGCCTTGGCGCGCACCACCTGCTCGAGATCGGACTGCGCATAAAGCTGACGCTCACGAAGCCCCTCGAGATCGCCTTCGAGGCGCCGGCGCTCTTCGAGCTCACTTTCGAGGCGTCGGCGCGCTT
>CAIOHM010000478.1 GCA_903858055.1 uncultured delta proteobacterium | reverse complement strand
TGCGCGTCGAGCTCTTCGACGACGAAGCCGATTCGAAAGACGAGCTCGCCGCGCTGTACGTCCGCGTCGAGCACGCCCGCCCGGCCGAGTTTCAGGTCGAGCTCAAGGCGAGCGCGGAGCGTTACGTGGTCGGCGAGCCGATCGCACTGCGCGGCTCGGGAAGGTACCTGTATGGTGCACCCATGGCCGGGCTTCCGGTGCGCGTGGTGGTGTCGCGAGAGCGCGCGGCCTCGGTGCTCGTCGACGAGGGCGAGGCGCGCTCGTGGACATCGGGAAACGAGGCGCTTCGTGGCGCGCGGCGCAACGGCAACGTAGTCGACGGAGTCGTGCTGGAGCGCGAGACCGTGAGCGATGCGCAAGGGGTGATGACGCTCGAGCAAGTGCTTCCTCTTCCTCAGCTCGAGGACGATGAGCGCCTGACGTTCGAGGCCGAATACAAAGACCTGACGAACCGGACGGGAGCTGGGCGCGGCGCCGTGCGCGTGTTCTCGTCCACGCGTCGCGTGTTCCTTCGGGAGCCACGCGAGAGCGTCATGCGACCCAAGCGTCCGATCGCGTTCGGCGTGCGCGTCGTGGATCCGGCGGACGCCGACCAGGTTGGGGCGTCGGTCGACGTGCGCCTCTTGCGCTTCGTGGACCGCACGGCGAAACGAACCTCTTCCGACGGGCGTGTGCTGCACGAAGAGCTCGTGCGCGATGAAACCGAGGTGGAGCGCTGCTCGTTGCGAACCACGGCGGATCGTCGCGGCTGCGCGCTGACGCCGAAGCAGCCGGGCCAGCACGTGGTCGAGGCGGTGACGAAGGATGCGAGCGGGCGCGAGAGCCGCAGCAGCTTCTTCGTATGGGTCACCGAGCCAAGCGAGCAAGCCGTGTACGCGGAAGGCGACACGCGCGACCTCGAGCTCGTCGTGGGGGCTCCGAGCTACAAGCCAGGCGAGACGGCGAAGGTGCTCGTGAAGAACCCATGGCCCGGGGCTCAGGCGCTCGTGACCCTCGAGCGCGAGGGCGTACGTCGCTCGGAGGTGCGCACGCTCGGCGCTTCCGAGAGCCTCGAGCTGCCCATCGACGCGACCATGGTGCCCGAGGTCCACGTTGGCGTTCACCTGCTTCGACCGCGATCGGACGTGAAAGGCGAGGGCGACGGCGATCGCCTGGCGCGCGTGGGCATGACCACGATCCGCGTCGAGAGCCCGTCGCGCGAGTTGAAGGTCTCTGTCGGGGCCGCGAAGGCCTCCTACGACCCCGGGCAAGAGGTCAACGGGTCGCTCCGCGTCGTGGACGCGCTCGGGCAGCCCGTGAAGGCCGAGGTGACGGTCGTCGCGGTCGACGAAGGCATGATCGTGCTGACGGGCCACGAACCACCCAACACTGCGCAAGCGATCGATCCCTATCGGCCCATCGCGCAACAAATCGTCGAGCCGCGGTTCCGCATGGCGCGCTTCGTCGCAAGGGGCGACCGGATGTCGCGGTCGGCCGCATTCGCAGAGAAGGGCGCGGAGGGCGGAGACGGAGCGGTTCGCAGCGATTTCACGCCGCTTGCGGCCTTCGTCTCCGGCATCGTCACGGACGCCGAAGGGCGAGCTTCGTTTGCGTTCAAGCTCCCCGACACGTTGACCCGGTACCGGCTTCAGGTGCTCGCAGTGGGCGAGGGGGACCGCTACGGGCATGGGCGCTCCACCTTCGAGGTGAAGAAGGCCTTGATGGTGCGCCCCTTCCTCCCGCGCGTGTTGCGCGTGGGCGACAGCGCCTTCGCACGCGTCGCGCTGCAAGGCCCGGGTCTCGCAGGGGAGGCCGACGTCGACGTGAGCGCGACTGCGGGTCTCGTGGCGCGCTTGTCCGGTGCCCGAGAGCTTCGCGATTCGCGTGGCGCCTCTCTCCTTCTTGGACTCGGAGCGCCCGAGGCCGGCGACGCGATGCTCACCGTTCGTGCATCGCTCGGCGCAGCCAAAGACGCGATCGCCTTGCCTCTGCGCATCGTCGACCCACGCGCGGTCGAGCGTTACGCGACGTTCGGCGACGCGAACGGCGCCGTGAGCGAGGCGCTCGGCGATTGGTCGCGCTTCGATGCCCGCGGCTCGTCCTTCGAGGTGTACGCCTACGGCTCGCCCTACGTCGGCCTCGCATCGACGCTCGCCGGGGTCGAAGCGTACCCGTACGACTGCACGGAGCAGCTCACGTCGAAGCTCCTCGCACGCCTCGCGCTTGCCGACCTGCGTCGTTCCTTGGGTGACAAACTCTTGCTCGACGTCGAGGCGTCCGCGGCGTTGGTGCGCGCGATCGTCGCAAGGCAAGACGCGGCCGGGCTCTTCCCCTACTGGTCGGGCTACGACGCCGACGCAGCCCTTACGGCGTATGTGCTCGAGGTCTTCGGGCGCGCGGCGCGTGCCGGAGTCGCCGTGCCCGCAGGTCCCATGGCGGCGATGCGTCGCGCGGTCGTATGGCGCCTTCGATCCGCCGTCGGCGACGAACGCGCGGCTTTGCTCGCGGCGCTCGCGGAGTCGACCCCCGTCGCAACGCCGAACAGCGAGGAAGCGCAGGCGATCGCGTCTGCCTTCGCTGCGGCGCTCGGTGAGAAAAAGATCCTCTCGGCGGCGGGGCGCGCCGAGCTCGTTCGTACGGCGGCCCGCCTCGGTTCCACGGCGGACCTGACGCGCGAGCTCGCGGCTCTCGTGGCCGAACAGGTGCGCGTGACCGGGCTCGAGGCCAGCGTGAGCGCTCCATCGTACCGCGGCATCGATCGTTCCGCGTCGCTCTCCGCGATGACGCTTCGATCGCTCGCGTTGGCAGACCCGCACCACCGGTTGCTCTCGCCGCTCGCGCGTGGACTCGTGCGTGCCACGCTCGGAGCGAAATGGCCGAGCCCGCGCGAGGTCGCGCTCGCGCTGCAGGCCCTCGCGACCACCGCCGAGAAGAGCGAACCGTCGGCGCGCGAGGTCGTCGTTCGCGTGGGCGAACTCGAACGCACGCTCGCGCTCGCGTCTCCGCTCGCATCGGCCTCCACGCGCTTTGCGCTGAGCGAACTCCCGCGCAACGGCGGTCGGCTCGATCTGCTTGCGTCAGGGGGCTTCGGCTATCGAGCGATCCTTCACGCGAAAGAGTCATCGCTCCCGAAGAGCGGCGAGGACCGCGGGATCCATGTCGAGCGCACCTACACGTTCCTGAAGGCCGCGGAACTCGACGCCTACGAGAAGCACGACCTGCGACGCGCGTCCGCCACCAACGGCGTTCTTGGCGATCTCGTCTCGATCGAGCGCATCGTCGTGAACGCTTCTCCGCTGGATCACGTCGTCCTCGATGACCCGCTTCCGGGGGCCCTCGAGGTCATCGATCGCACGCTCGAGACCGAGGCGCGCTTCGGCACCAGCGCCTTCGCCGATGGTGACGCAAGCGTGCGCTGGTACGACGTCCCACGCCACACCGAGCGCCTCCCCGACCGCGTGCGCACGGTGTGGGAGCACCTCCCGGCTGGTGTTCACCGCACGACCACGCTTGCGCGCGCGGCGTTTGCGGGCACATTCGTCGCTCCTCCCGCAACGGCCGAGGCCATGTACGAGCCGGATCTCCGCGGCCGTTCGGCTTCGAGCTCCGTGCGGATCGCGCAGCCCTGACCATGATGCCGCGGCGAGCCCTCTCCTTTGGGTTTGGCTTCGTCGCATCCACGGCTCTCGCGTGCGGCGCGCTCGTCGGGGTCCTCGGTGTCGTGCAGCTCGCCACGACGGCCGAGGTGCCCCTCGGTGCTGTCTCGCGAGGGCGCCCGGAGCTTCGTGACCGCGAGGGTAGGCTCCTCCGCCTGGGTCTCGACCGCGACGCCCATCGCTTCGTTCCCGCGGGTGAGGGCATCGAGGACTCCGTGGTCGCGCAGGTCTTCCTCGCGGCCGAAGATCGTCGTCTGTTCGCGCACGCGGGCATCGACGCCCGCGCGGTGCTCCGTGCCTCGCTCTCTTTCGCGCGCTCCGGGCGGCTTCGCTCGGGCGCGTCCACGATGGCCATGCAGCTCGTACGGCTTCGCGAAGGGCGCTCACCGGGCTTCGATGTCTGGCACAAGCTCCGCGATGCCGTGCTCGCGGTGCGGCTGACGAGGGTCCTCGGCGCGGCGGGGGTCCTTCGTGCGTACCTCGACGAAGTTCCGCTCGGACCGCGAATCCTCGGCGTGGAAGCCGGCGCGCGTGCGGCATTTGGCAAGCCCGCCCGCGAGGTCTCTCTCGCCGAGGCGGCGGTCCTCGCGTCGTTCGCTCGTTCGCCATCGAGTCTCGCGCGTGCGCCGCACTCCGAGGTTGCGCGGGAACGAGTGCGGCGTCGGGCGATTGCGACACTGAAGGTCCTCGCTCGCGATGGAACCGACGTCGACGCCGCTGAGACCGCCGTGCCTGCTCTCGTGAGCTCGCTCGTCGGTGAGAGGGCTCAGGGCGTCGCCGCGAGCGTCGCCGCGCGCTTCGTCCGCGGAACCAGCGCGTTCAGCACGCTCGATCTCTCCCTTCAGCGCACGACCGAGGCTGCGCTCCGCGCGGGGCTTACGAACACGCGCGCGCGA
>CAIOHM010000477.1 GCA_903858055.1 uncultured delta proteobacterium | reverse complement strand
CCTTGCGGAGGTTGTCGCCGACCACCCACAGGTTCAGCGCACCGGGGACGGCGAGGTCGTCGCGGATGCGGCCCACGTGCACCGCGTCTTCGCCCGTGACCGTGCGGGGCTGCGGGTGCTTGCCAGGGGCGTAGCTCTCGCCGTGAAGCACGAGCCCCGGCGCCTTCGCGAGGATCTCCTTTGCCTCCTTCGCGCTCATGGGGCGCTTGAAGCGGACCCACACGCTCTCGGAGTGCCCGTTCACGACGGGCACGCGCACGGTCGTCGGCGAGACGCCGATGGTCTGGTCGTCGAGCATCTTGCGGGTCTCGTTGACCATCTTGAGCTCTTCTTCCGAGTAGTCGTTCTCGCCGGCCTTCCAGTCGCAGAGCGTGTTGAACGCGAGCACGCCCGGGAACACCTTGGCCTCGGGCTCCGTGCCCTCGACGATCGCTTTGGCCTGCGCGACCAGCTCGGTGACGGCCTCGTGGCCCTTGCCGCTCGCGGCTTGGTACGTGGCGACGACGATGTGCTCGATGTGCGCGGCCTCGTGGAGCGGCTTGAGCGCGACGAGCATTTGGATCGTCGAGCAGTTCGGGTTCGCGACGATGCCCTTGGGGATGCTCTTGAGGTGATGCGCGTTCACCTCGGGCACCACGAGCGGGCAGTCCGGGTCCATGCGCCACGCGCTCGAGTTGTCGATGACGATCGCGCCGGCCTTCGCGGCCACCGGAGCCCACTCCTTCGCCGGGCTCGCCCCTGCGCTGAACAGCGCCACGTCGACGCCTTGGAACGCCTCCGCACACACGACCTGCACGGGCACGTCTTCGCCGCGGAACTTCATCGTGGTTCCAGCGCTGCGCGGGCTCGCGAGCGGCACGAGCTTCTTCACGGGGAAGTTCCGCTGCTCGAGGATGCGGACCATCTCGCGACCAACGGCGCCCGTTGCGCCCACCACTGCCACCGTGAAGCTCATCGTCGACTCCTTGAATTACCTGCGCGTTGCGCTGTGAACGTATGCTCGAAAAAAACCGGGGTGCAAGCGATATAATGCGCCGCGTCAAAACGGCGTGTCAGTGACCGCTGGAGGTGCCCTTCTGCGGGCGAGCGTTCCAGATCGTGGCGCAGAGCGCGAGGCCGAGGACGGCCACCGGGAGCATGGCGGCGGGCCACACCTTCCACGCGGCGGCGGTCTTGGCAGCGGTTCCGGTGGGCAGCGCGCGTGCGTAGTAGAAGGCTTGCGCGCCCGTGCCGAGGTACACGAAGCCGTCGATGACGCCCGTGACGATGCCCGCGTTCTTGCTGCCGCCGAAGTCCATCGAGGCGGTGCCCGAGAGCATGCCGTGCACGCCGATCACGCAGAGGGACATGAACACCACGCTCCACCCGAGCATGGGCCCGTCGAGGAGCACGAAGGCCGCGGCGCAGCCGGCGAGGAGCCCCGCGTAGAGCACGCTCGCGACGGGACCGCGGCGCGACTGGAAGACCTGGTCCGAGATGAAGCCCGCGAAGACGCCGCCGAGGATGCCCGCGACGCAGAGGAGCATGCCCCAGTTTTGGTAGACGAAGGAGCCGTCCGCGCCGACCGCCTTCGCGAAGGGCCGGTACTGCTTCATCACCGCTTGGCGCAGGAAGCCGGAGCAGAACTCGATGGCGACGATGAGCCAGATGACCCGCTGCGAGAACATGCGCGTGATGACCTCGCGGACGGGCATCGTGCCCACCTGACCCGCGGTCGCGTCGCCGGTGTCGAAGTCGTCGAAGCCGGCGTCGGAGGGTGTGTCGCGGACGTAGACCGCGGACATGACGACGCACAGCGCGAGGACGACGGCGGGGCCCCAGAAGGGCGCGGCGAAGCCGAACTTCGCGAGGAGCAGGCTCCAATCGTAGGCGAAGTAGAGCCCGAGTGAGATGAGGATCCCGAAGAGGCCACCGAGGACGCCGCGCTCGCGCACGTGGAACCAAGGCGCGTTCACCTTCACGATGCTCACGGCGCCGAAGCTTTGAAAGTACATGTTCGCCGCGTTGAGCACGAGGAGCTGTTCGCGGAGCGTGGCGGCGGTGGCGCTCGGGTCTTGGTTGGCGGCGCGCATGGCGAGTGCCATTGCGACGTTCAAGAGCGAAGACGCGCCCGCGGCGATGAGGATGGTCGCGCGGCCGCCGAGGCGGTCGGTGAGCGGCCCGTTGATGAGGAACGCGACGCCGTAGACCCACGCGCCGATGCCGTCGATCTCGTTGAACTGCGCCTTCGTGAGCAGCTGCGCTTTGTCGAGCTCGCTGACGATCGCCGAGAGGTTGTAGCGACCGAAGTAGAGGAAGGCGTAGGTGAGCCCGAGCGGGAGCCAGTTCATCACGCGGCGGCGCTTGAACGCCTCGCTGTGACCGAGATCGACCTTGGGCATGCGCGCGACGACGATGCCGACGGCGACCAAGAGCAACACGATGGGGGCGATGTGCGAGAGCCAGGCGGGCATGGGGTTCGCTTCTCCGGTGCGTTGACCTACCAGGCTGCGCGCGAAAGAGCGAACGCCTCGCGCGGCGCCGGATCGCCTCGTGCGCCGGACCCTGGGCCCATGGTAAGGCGCGCGCCATGAGCACGGTTGCGGTGGCGTGGGACGATCGCGGGCTCGTGCCCGTCGTGGTGCAAGACCGTCTGACGGGTGAGGTCCGCATGGTGGCGTGGGCCAATCAAGCGGCGCTCCGCCACACGGAAGAGACGCGGCAGGCGACGTTCTGGAGCCGCTCGCGTGGCGAGCTTTGGGTGAAGGGCGCGACCAGCGGCCACACGATGGCGGTCCAAGAGATCCTCGTCGACTGCGACGGCGACACGCTCCTCTACCTCGTCGACCCTGCGGGCCCGAGCTGCCACACGGGGACGCCCTCTTGCTTCTTCCGGCCCCTCCACGACGGCGAAGCGCGCGCGTCACGAGCACCGTTCTTGTCGACGCTCACCGAGGAAATCACCGCGCGGCGCCACGCCACGAGCGCGAAGAGCTACGTGAAGAGCCTCCTCGAGGGCGGCGCGGAGAAGATCGGGGCGAAGGTGCGCGAAGAGGCCGACGAGTTCGTGCGCGCGGTGGCCGGCGAGACCGACGAGCGCGTCTCTTCCGAGGGTGCGGACCTCCTGTTCCACACGCTCGTGGGGCTCGAGAGCCGGGGTCTCGACGTGCGGAGCGTGCTCGAGGTCCTCGCGAAGCGCTTCGGCACGAGCGGTCACGTCGAGAAGGCCTCGCGCGAGAAGCCCTGACGCGCGCGCGAAGGGCTGGCTCCTTCCGTCGGCCGTGTACGATTCGGGCCTGGGTGCGCAGCGCCTGAACGTGTGTGCGGCCTCGCCATTGCGCGCGGGCGCCTTTCCGTGAAAAGAGCTTCCGAGTTCGTTGCGCGCGTCTTGGCGCGTTCGATACCTTCTTGCTCCCCCTGGAGAATCCATGAGCCTTCGCGTCCTCGTCTTCGACGGTGATCCGCCTCTCGCCAGTGCCCTCGAACAAGCGCTCGCGCGCGTCGGTTGCGACGTCGTTTCCCAGAGCGAACGCAGCTCGTTCATGGCGGCGGCCATCGCAAAGACGCCGGACCTCATCGTCTTCATCTACCAGCCGTCGCGCGCCGACGCGTTCAGCGTCTGCCTCGCGGTGCGCCGCGATCCGTCGCTCGCGAAGGTCCCGACGGCGCTCGTCTCGCGCCACGACGTCGCCGGCGAGTTCGAGAAGCACAAGGGCACGAAGAACCGCGCGGACGTCTACGTGGCGTCGGCGACCTCCGCAGAGGCGCTCCTCGTGAACCTGCGCGAGGTCCTCCCGAGCCTGCCGCTCGGCCCGCAGAGCGGCCCCGGCATCGAGATCGACGAGGAGGGCTTCGACGCCGAAGACGACGAGGACGCGCGCACGGTGGTCGGCAAGATCCCGCTCGACCTCTTCGCAAAGGCGAAGGAGCCCGACAGCTCGAACCGCCCGACCCTCGCCGCGGAAGACGTGGAGGTCGAACCTGCGGTGGTCGAGGTCTCCGAGATCGCCGTCGTCGACGAGTCGCTCATCGCGTTCGGCACCATGCCCGACTCGGAAGAGCTCGCCGCCATGGCGCCGCCGGAAGAGCCCGCGAAGCGAATTTCCGCTCCGCCGCCGATGCCCGCCCCGGTCGTCGCCGAAACGAACGGTGCCGCTCTCGAAGCCGCGCGCGAGAAGCTCGCGAAGCTCGAAGCCGAGCTCCTCGACCAAGGGAGCGAGCTCGCGAAGGCCCGCGCAGCCATCGAAGACCGCAACCGTGAAGCTTCGGACCTCCGCGCCACCGCGGCCGACCATGCGCGTCAGCTCGAGGAGCTCAAGGCGAAGCTCACGCAGGCCGCCAAAGGTCAGGGCAACGTCTCGATGAAGGAGTTCCTCGATCTGCGCGAGCAAATCGGGAAGCGCGATCGTGAGCTCCTCCAAGTGCGCGAAGAGCTCACGAAGAAAGATCGCGAGCTCATCGACGAGCGCGATCGCTCGCTTGCCCTCGAGCGAACCCGCGCCGAAGCCGACGACACGATCACCGAGCTCACGCGCGCAAAGGTCGACGCCGAAGAGGCCCGCGCGAAGGCCGAGGCGGAAATCGCGCAGCATGCGCTCCGCGTGAAGTCCGCGGAGACTGCGGCGGAGGAGCACCTCGAGGCGCTCGCGAACGAGCGCAAACGCGGCTCGGAGGCTGCCGAAGAGCTCGCGACGGTGCGGGCCGAGCGCGATCGTGCGAACGAAGCCCGTGAGGCGGCCAAGGCGGAGATGACGAGCCTCGCCGCAACGAGCGAAGCCAAGCTCGGCGAGCTCACCGCGTCTCATGAGGCCGTGGTGGCTGCGCTCCGCGCCGATGTGGAACGCGCCTCGCAGGAGCTCCGCCACGCCGAGTCGCGCCTCGAGGAGCGCCAGGTCGAGCTTACGAACCTTGGCGCCCTGAAGGCGGCGACGGAGGTCGAGGTCACGCGCCTGCGCGAAGAGGCGGCGAACCTCGCCGAGTCGCAGGAGCACGATCGCAAGGTGCTCGCAGACTTGCGCGCGTCGCTCGAGACCCAGCGCGCGGCCCACGAGACGGCGATGGGGGCGCTTCGTGCCGAAGGCGGAGCCAAGATCGAGGCGCTCGAGCGCGAGCTCAGCGACGTGCGCGCGGCGGAGGCCGAGGTGCGTGCTGCGCATGCGGCGATCACGGGAGAAGTGCAGGCGCTCCTGGCGAAGCTCGCGGAGGCGGAGGCGGGCCTCGTCGCCGGCACGCAAGCGCGCGAGGAAGCCGCGGCTGCGGCGGCGCTCGCGGCCACGCAGGCTGAGGACTCGCTGCGTTTGGCGATCTCGAAGGGCGAAGAGCTCGCGGGTCGGGCGCTGGCGCTCGAGGCCGAAGCGAACGGTCTCCGCGCCGAGCGTGACGGTCTCCAGGCGTCCTTGCGCGCGCGGGAAGAGGCGGGAACGCGGGGCGCGGCTCATCGTCACGCAGGGCTCGACCGTGCGCGCGACGCCCTCGCGGTCGTCCTTGCGGAGCTCGACGCGGTCCCCCTCGGCGACGGCTCGTGATCGTTCGGCGCGCGCTCGTCGACGACCTCCGGTCAATCGCCGACCTCGACTGGCGCGCGCTGCACGATCCGTTCATTGGCGGCCCGCGGCGTGACGAACGTCGCGAGGCGCTCATGGCCGTGTGGCCGGCGCTCTTCGAGTCCCCTGACGCGCGGCTCTACGTCGGGGAGCGCGCGGGCGCCTTCCAAGGCTTCGCCGCCGTTCGGATCGTCGTCGGCGAGGCGGAGCTCGACGCCATCGCGGTCGAGCCCGAGGCCCGAGGTCATGGTGCAGGTCGGGCGATCTTCGCTCACCTCATCGATGACCTGCGCGTGTCCGGCGTCGACCGGCTCGCCCTCGAGGTGCGCGCGAGCAACGCGCCCGCGAGGGCTCTCTATGCACGAGTAGGCATGACGGAATACGGCGTACGTAAAAGGTATTACGAAAACGGAGAGGACGCCGTGCTGCTTGGCCTGTCGCTCAGTGCGCGTAGCTCGACACCTGCCCGCTGAGCGTGACCTCGAGGCCGACCGTGACGTCGTGGGCGACGCCGGTGACCAGGGATCCCGCATCGCCCTCCTGGCCCGGCGCCCACGCGCGTCGGCCATAGAGGTCGTAGGTGGTGGTGAGCGCGAGCAGCCTCGAGACCGGCGCGACGAGCTTGGCCCGCCCACGAAACTCGATGCCTTTGGGATCGGCCTCACTCGTGGTGAACGGGTTGCGGCGTGCGTAATCGAGCGAGCCCTCGATGGTCGCGCTGCGCGGCCCGATCGTGAAGAGCGGCGTAGGCTTCACCATGAGCGTGGCGATCGACGCGGGCATCAGGGGCAACGCGCCGCCCGCTCGCAGGTCCTCGCGCGTGGCGAAGACCTCCCAGTCGACGCCGAGACCCACCTGCAGCGTGGCCGTTGGTGCGAGCGCAAAGCTCAGACCCGCGGAGGGGCGGAGGAGCGGTGGCGGTAGGCGCGCGTCTCGGGGCGCGAGGCCTCGGTTTCCACGAAGAGCTCGGTCGCGAGGTTGGGTACGCCGGGCGGCGTGACCGACCCGCGGGTCTGCTTCACGACGAAGTTCGAGCGGTGGTCGATCGTGTCGCGCGTCTCGGTGAGCTCGCCCGTCGCGCGGGTGACGCCGTAGCGCAGGCGCCCCACGTTCGTGAGGCTCCAGTGCGGGTGATCGGCGTCGGCGCGGGTGTCGAGGTCCACGCTGAGCGCGAGCGCGTCGCTCCGCCCGAGCTGGCTCTCGGTGAGCTTCGTTGCGTCGCTGTTCGAGACCTGTGTAGTCTGCAGGTTGCCGCGGAGCGCAGCGCGAAACGCCCAAGCGGCGCGCTCTTCGGGGTTGCCAATGTGCTCGCGCGGATCGTGATCTCTCGCCTCCGTGAGGTCGCCGATCACGAGGTCGCGGAGGCTCGGCCCGTCGAACCCCGAGGCGCTCTCGCGGAAGATGGGGTTCTTCGCGATGGCCTGGTCGAAGTAGGTCCCCGTGGTGGCGACGGTGTACCGGCGCGTGTCGTCGATCGGCCGACCGTTCACCGTGCCCTTGGCGCGGTCGTAGCCGCGGGTGACGAAGCCGACGCTCGTTGCGGCGTCGAAGAGCTTCCGCACGGTCGCGCCGTCGAGGGCCACGGTCCCCACGGCACCGCCAAAGGGCAGCGCTGCGTGCACGTCGAGCAGGGTGAGGTGCCCCTCGAGCGGCCAGGAAACGCCGCTCCCGTAGGTCTCGCGGCTCACGATCGCCACGTCTGCGCCGAGATCGCGGCGGAGCACGTCGGCGGCGTACTCGCGGAACTCGCGGCGGCCGAAGGGCGTCGACAGCGCCCCGCCGGGGAGCGGAACGCCAAGCTTTCGGCAAAGGGAAGCGTCGAAGTCGGCGGCCCACGCGCGCGTGAAGCTGTCCACGTCCTCGACGCTGCTCTCCGGGATCGTGACCGCGTCTCCGCGCACCGTGACGACACCGCCAGGGCGTGTCGCCACCACGCGGAGCTTCGAGCGTGGGCGGTCGAGGCGGGTCAGGTGCTCGGCGAGGCGGTCGACGAGGAGCAGATCCGGCGCGTCGTCATCTTCGTCGATCGCCTGCAGGAAGCGGAAGGTGCTCTCGATGTCGGAGGCGGGGTTCGGTTCGTACGCCGCGACGACGTAGCGTGCGCCTGCGGCCCGCGCTTCGCGCACCGCGCGCGCCAGCGACGTTACAGGATCTTCGAGACGAAGGCCTTCGCGCGAACGCTCGGGAATTTCCTGAAAAATGGTGGGGTCGATCACCGCGAGGAACGCAACGAGGCCCCCAGGCGTTTCGAAGGTCGCCCCCGTCGCGCGCGCGTCGAGCACGTTGTCGCAGACCTCCTCCGCCTCCGGGTCACAGGCGAGGTTCGTCAGCACGAGCGGGATTCCGCGCGGTGCGAGCGCCTTCGCGAAGGCAATGAGCAGCGGGCGATCGACGTTGAGATCGCGATGCTCGAGCGCCATGGCACGGAAGCCGAGGTGCACGACGAGGTCCGCGAAGAGATCGGGGTTGCGCCGAATCGCCTCGCTCGAGAGGAAGCTCGCGCCGAGAAAGTGGCCCGCGTCGACGATGAGATCGCCGGCGTCGGCGGCACGGTGGAGGGTTGCGTCGAGGCCAAACGTGAGCGGCGGCGCGGCGGTGCGACCACACGCGAGGCTCGCCACGGCGCCACGGACATTCGACGTCACGGTGAGGCGCAGCGGCTCCTCGGCCGCGGCGCGCGCGGGCGCCCCGACGACGAGCGCCGTCACGGCGAGAGCGAGCGTCCGAAGCGACCGAGCGAACACGGCCCAACCCTTGCCAGAGGCGGGCGAAAACGTCGAGGCCGAGAGCCCTCGAGCCCCCGGCCTCGCGCGTTTGGTGAGCTCAGCGCGTACGCTTGCGACCGCGGAGCACAGCGCCGAGCGCGATCACGAAGGCGCCGAGCAACGAGCCCACCGAGCGCTCGGGGCGACCGGCCACGGCGCAGCCACAACCCCCCTCGACCTTCTCCTCGGCAGGCGCGGCCTCCGGCGCCGGCGGGGCCTCACCCACGGTCGCCGCGAAGCTCACCGAGCCGTACATGCCGCTCTGCTGACCGGAGTTTGCGATCTGCACGTAAAGGGTCTTCGCGCCCTCCGGCACCACGAAGGTCGCCGTGAGGTTCGATCCGACCTTCGTCGTCGTCGCGGCGGTGGCGCCGGTGGCGACCAGGTTCGCGCCGCTCTTCTCCCACGCGATCTTCTCGTCGAAGCGCCCGTAGAGCACCGGCGTGAACGGTGTGCCTTGGCTCCCGAAGCCGCCGCCGCCGCCACCTGCGCGCACGGCGAAGGAGAAGGTCACGTCCTTCGCGTACGCCGGGAGGTCGTACTTGAACGTCATGACGCCCGGCGCGACGGGGCGGAAGGCCGCGAGGTCGCTGCGGCCCGGGGCCATGAAGAAGCCGCCGAGGCCGGTCGGGCCGCGCAGCGTGGTGCCGGTGAAGGTGCGTGTGCGGTCGCAGGCCGGGAAGGCGCCGCGGGCCGCGAGGGCGGTCTCGAGGGCGGCCTTGCCCGCAGGCAGATCCGTCGCGAGGGTCGCGAGGATGAGGTTCGTGAGGTCCTCGAACGAGAGGCTGCCGCGGCCCGGGTTCGCGAGCATCGTCTTGTAGATCGCGCGGTCGTAGACGGTGCGGCTCGCCTCGGGGAGCGTCATGCGCGCGGTCCAGAGGCCCCCGGTCCAGAAGGTCGAGTCGTAGTGCACCTCGCCGCCCACGTCCTCGGGGCAGCGGTCGTTGTTCGCGAGCGTGCGGATGACGTTCATCGAGGGATCGATGTCCTTCGACGCGTACTCGCCGACGTCGGGGTCGCCCGAGATGACCGCCGCGAAATAGTCCGCGAGGCCCTCGTTCATCGCGCCCGGCGCGTCGATGGCCCCCTGCGCGTCGCGCACCCAAGCCTCGAGCTGGAGCGTGCCGTCGACCACGCCGTGCGTGAACTCGTGGTACACCACGTCGCCGTCGTACGAGTAGTCGTGCACGGGCCCTTGGCCGAACCACATCGAGCCGCCCGAGAAGCCGTAGAGGGTCGAGAAGATGTCGCCCTCGCCGCCCGGCGAGAAGAACGCGTTCTGGAAGGGCTCGAGCGGGATGTTGGGGTCCCCGATTTGGCCGAAGTTGCCGCTCGAGATTCCCGCGGGGATGCGCAGGTTCGACACCGTGCGCAGCGGCTTGCTCGCGACCACCTGCGCCGCCGGCTCACCGCGGAGCTTGCGGAAGAAGTCGTAGGCCTTCGCCGAGTGGTAATACATCGTGACTTCGGAGAAGTCGTCCGAGTCGCGCGCGGGGTCCGACGCCACGTCGACGGGGGCCGCGGTGAAGTCACCGGCCGAGTTTGCCTCGGCGGTCTTGAGCATCGAGCACACGTGCACGGGCGTGGGCCCGCCGAAGCCGAAGTCGACGCTTGCGACGCGCTTGTCGTCGATGCAGTTGTAGCTGTCGAGGACGTCGTTCTCGAGCTTCGTGGAAGAAGGAGCGAGCGCGAGGTCGCGCATGGCCAGCGTCGACTTGAGCGGGTTCGTCTCGTAGGTGTTCGCGCGTGCGCGCACCGCGAGGTCACGCACCTCGAGCACCTCACCCGTCGTGGCGTCGACGAGGGCGCGCGGCGCGATCATTTCGGGAAAGCGCCCCGCGAGGCGTAGCTCGTACACGAGGCGGACGTCGTCTTCGTCGATGAAGCGAAAGACGAGCTTCGGTGCCGCGTGGCTCTCGCCGAGACCCGAGAGGCGCGTCGCCGCACGGACGGCCTCGCGAGCCGACACGCGAGCGACCGCCGAGGTCGGCAGGCTCTGCGTCGTACGCTCGCTCACGAGGAGCGCTTCACCGCGCGCGTTGAGGCGCACGGTGACACCCGCGCCGACCAGGGGCAGGCCCAAGTGCTCTTGCGTGAAGCTCACGAAGCGGTCGCCGTCGTTCGTCTGGGTCACGCCCGCGGGAACGAGGTGCACGCGGGCGGACTTCGCGCCCACCTGCGCGATCACCGCGCGCGCTGTCGCGTGGACGTCGACGAGGCGCGGAGCCTGCACACGGCCAGCCCAGAACGGGGCCGCGGCCGAAGAGGGGAGGGCGAGCGAGGCCGCGAGGGCCAGGGTCGTGAGGGCGAGGGGGCGACGCATGGCGGCGTTCATGGTCGCGAACGCGGGCGTCGGCGAGCTTCATTCGTGTCGAAACCATCGCCGTTCCGCCCGCGCTTCAGGCTTTCGTGGGCGCGGTCTTCGGCTGAGTTCCCCCGGCGCGTGACCGCCCTCGTGAAAAGTCCTTCCGCGGGGAAGGGAAGCTGCTAGCGACACAGGTGGCTCCGCCGACCGTGACCCGTGAACCCCGCCAGGCCCGAGAGGGAGCAACGGTAGCGCCGAGCGGTGTGGCGGGGCCACTGTCGTCTCGAGGGCGCTGCGGACCGCAAGATCCGGGCGCCCCTCGCTTTTCGGCCCACGTACGCCAGAGTTACTTCCCTTCGTGAATTCGGCCATTTAGTCTCCCATGCCATGGGGTTCGGCATGAAGAAGCGTGGTCAGCTCTTGGTCGGTGCGCTCGCGCTCGCGGCGGCGTTTGCCTTTGCGTGCGGGTCCGAAGGCGGAGCCGCGAACGCGGGCAACGAGACCGACTCCGGCGTGGATGCCTCGGCGCCGGTCGTGGCGGACGCAGGCACCCCCGTCGTGCTGGTCGACCCGCTCGCCGAGACGCCCGACACCACCGAAGGCCTCACGAACGTCTCCGCGAGCCTCAACGCCGTGCTCGAGAACGGCGAACTCAACGGCGCGTGCGATCGCATGAAGGCTAACCCCGCGAACCGCCGCGAGCGCCTGCTGTGTGGCAAGAGCATGTTCTTCGACGACGGCTTCTCGACCGTCGGCGTGCCCGCGTCGATCTTCGACTTCATGGCCGGGCGCTTCCCAGATGAGCTCGGCCTCGGCTTCTCGAAGCTCGGCATGATCCCCGACCCGCGCTCGACCAAGAACCGCCCCCTCGGAGCGCCCAAGGGTGCGCCGCTGAACGGCAACGAGACCGTCGCGTTCGGCTGCGCGAGCTGCCACTTCGGCAAGCTGCCCGACGGCCGCTACGCCGTCGGCGCGCCGAATCACGACTACGATTACGGCGGCCACATCCTCAACCTGATCCTCGCGCCGCAGTCCGCCGCACCGACGTGGAGCGACGCGGCCCACCACCCGGATGCGCTCGCGAAGACCGCCGCGGTCCGCGGGAAGCTCGCCGCCGACTTCGGGCTCAAGCTCCAGCTCACGGGCAGCCTTCTCCCGCTGCTCACGTCGATGAACTCGGTCCAAAACCTGGATCGGACGCAAGAGGGTCAGTACGCGAGCTGGCGCCGCGGCACGATGGACTTCCTCATGGCGCCGCTGCCACTCGACGACAAGGTGCACACGGTCTCGAAGATCTTGAGCCTGTGGGAGGTGCCCACCGCCTCGCGTGAAGCGGCCGCGGGCATGCCTCACGCGATGCTCGGCTGGACCGGCGGCACGAAGTCGCTCTTGCTCTTCCTCAAGGGCTTCGTCGCCCTCGGGGACGGCGCGGCGACGCGTTACACCGACGACGTGCTCATGCCGATGATCGAGTACCTCACCTCGCTCCGCGCACCGAAGAGCGCGACCCCGGCCCCCGTCGCCGATCAACAGCGTGGGCTCGAGGTCTTCAATGCGAGCGGCTGCTTGCCGTGCCACGACGGCCCCGGCGCGATGGGCAAGCGCCTCTTCACGTTCGACGAGGTCGGCACCGAGCAGGCCATGAAGTACTGGGGCGACACGAACAAGAACGGCCAGATGTGCTGCGGCCTCGGCAACGTCGGGCAGGTCATGGTCACGCACGGGATCAAGGCGCCGCGTCTGTCGGCGAGCTGGGCCCTCGGGCGCTTCCTGCACAACGGCGCGCTCGACTCGCTCGAGCAGCTCTTCTGCCTCGCGCCGCGCCCTTCGTCGCGGGAGCCGGTGTTTGGCGCGCAGGGCCACGAGTTCGGGTGCAACCTGCCCGAGGCCGACCGCCGCGCGCTCGTCGCCTACCTCAAGTCGCGTTGAGAATTCGCAGCGAGCCGCGCACGACCCCGTAGTGGCCTTCGGTGCGCAGCCGTGACCACACCTCGGCGGGAGCGATCGCCCCGCTCAAGAGGTCGCGGTAGCTCATGACGATGCGCGTGGTCGTCTCGGCGTCTTCGCGCACGAGCTCGATGCGAAAGCGGCTCACGCCCTTGAGCTTCGCGCTCGCGACGATGCCTGCGCCCGACTGGCTCGCGGCGTGGAACACCGTGTTGCGGCAGCCGACGTCGGCCTCGACCGGGTGGTCCATGCCCGCGCGATCGCGGAGGCTGAGCTTGTGCGTCTCGCAAGGGCGCCCGCAGTCGCGGAAGTCGCGGCCGGTCGAGAGCTCGCTCGCGATCACGCAATGCTCCATGTGGAAGAGCGGCATCGGGTGGTGCACGACGACTTCGGCGTAGGGGCCGACGCCCGCCGCGAGGAGCCGCGCGAGCTGTTCGGCGTCGAGGTCGAACGACGGCGTGAAGGCGGCGAGGCCGCGCGCGAGCAGCTCGCGGGCCGTGAGCTCGTTGGCGACGTTGAGGGAGAAGTCGCCGACGCGGAGCACGCCGTCGCGGGCGTGGGTGCCTTCGTGAAGCGCGCCGAGGCCGCGTACCAGGAGCGCGTCGGGCTCGAGGCTCGCGAGGTAGCGGTCGATCTTCTCTTCCCCGGGCTTTCGAATGCGAGGGGGCGCGACGCCGAGGAAACCTGGACCCTCGGAGCGGAGCGTACGAAACGCCGCGCCGAGACCCTGGAGTTCGAGGAAGTCGAGCCACACGCCGGTCGCTCCCGCTTCCCGCGCGGCGCGCGCTTGCTCGAGCGTGCGGCACAAGACGAAGAGGCCTGGCTGCGGCGGGTTCGGCGGCAGCGCGCCGAGCTTGGTGCGCACGTGGTCGACGCTCGCCTCGGTGCAAGGCCACGCGCGGGCAGCTCCGCTGACGAGACCCTCCACGAGCTCGCGGCGCAGCCGGTTGACGAGGCTCGGCGGCAGGAACACGTCGTCGTCGACCTCCAACGTGAGGCGGCCCTCGCAAAAGGGCGTATCGCCGAGGCGCGCGAGCTTCTCCTGGGCCGTGGCCCGCGCAGCGCCAACCTTCGGCGAGGCGGCGAGCGCGTCGCTCCCACGAACCACGAGCGATTGCCCGGTGCTCGTCTCACCGCGGAGCTCGGGGGCCTCGCCTACGCGCGCCACGAGGTGCATGTGGAGTGCACGTTTCTCGGGCGTGCTCTCGAGCGAAGCGAGGACGCGCTTCTCCACCGTGGGGTCCGCGCTCTTGAAGACACGCCGGCCGGAGGCGAGATCGCCGATGCCCTTGTCGGGGCCGAGCCACAGATCCACCGTGGCACCCGAGACGCCGTCGTCGATCTCGATGCCGTTCGCGACGATCGCCCACACGCGACCGCCGAGCTCACCGGCAGACCCGAGCCCGCCCTCGACGAGAACGCCGTCGCCACGGCGAAGCGCCGCGGCCAGCTCCACGCGCAAGAGCCGCCGACCGCGCCACTCGTGCACGCCGAGGAACGTTCCCGCGAGCGTCCCGCGGTGGTCGGAGCCGCGCCCCTCGACGAGGCGCTGGTGATCGACGCCCGCAAGGAAGCCTGGGCCCGATCCGCGCGAGAACGTCTGCACGGCGTCGTGACGCTGGAGCTCGCTCGGCGGCGCGCCTTCGCCGGTGAGGGCGCGCACGGCTTGGCGGTAAAGCTGGGTCGTCGCCGCGACGTACGCCGGGCCCTTGAGGCGCCCCTCGATCTTGAGGCTCACGATGCCCGCGTTCGCGAGGGCGGGCACGAGCGCCGACCCCTCGAGGTCCTCGGGCGAGAGCAAGAACGCGCGCTCTCCCGTGGCACGAAGCTCGCCGTCGACCACGAGCTCGTACGGCAAACGGCACGCTTGCGCGCAGGCGCCGCGGTTTGCGCTGCGTCCGCCGATGGCCTCGCTCGTGAGGCACTGGCCCGAGTATGCGATGCACAGGGCGCCGTGCACGAACACCTCGAGCTCGATGCGCGACGCGGCCGCGATGCTCGTCACGTCTTCCACCGAGAGCTCGCGCGCGAGGATGACGCGCGAGGCCCCGAGATCCTCGGCAAGCGCCACCGAGGACGCGTCCGTGCACGTCATCTGCGTGGAGGCGTGAAGCGGCATCGCGGGCGCAATGGCCTTCGCGAGGCGCGCGACGCCCAGGTCTTGCACGATGAGCGCGTCCACGCCGGCGCGCGCGCAGCGGCGGATGGCCTCCTCGACCGCGGGGAGCTCCGCGTCGAAGACGAGCGTGTTGATCGCGACGTAGCCCTTGCGACCGTGGCGGTGGAGGAACGCGAGCGTCTCCTCGAGCTCGTCGTCCCCGAAGTTCGTCGCGCGCGCGCGGGCGCTCCAGCTCTTCAGGCCGAAGTAGACCGCGTCGGCGCCAGCCTTGACCGCGGCCTCGAGTGAGGCGCGATCGCCGGCCGGTGCGAGGACCTCCGGGGCCCGAGCAGCGTGCGTGGGCATCGGCTCAGCCTGCTTCTTTGGGTTCGATGATCGCGGGGCCGGCGTCGAGCACGCGGTCTCCGCCGCCGTCGTACGCGCGCTTCGCGGCGCGCGCCGTGCGCTCGAGGAGCCCCTTCGCCGACTCGCCCGGCTCGAGGAGCGCGAGCCCGCCCGAGAAGGTCGCGTGCACTTCGCGGTCGCCGCGCTTCACGTGGACCACGCGCGCCTGCTGCATGAAGCGCTCGGCGAGGCGGCGCGCGTCCTTCAGCGGCGTCTCGTTTTGCACGACGACGAACGCGTCGCCGTCGAAGCGCGCGGCGAAGTCGGTGCGCTGCGGGAACGCGCGCGCGACCATGTCTGCAAGCTTCCGCAGCAAGAGGTCGCCGGTAGGCTGGCCGTAGGCCTCGTTGATGCCGCGCATGCCGTCGATGTCGAAATACGCGACGCAGACCTGCTGTTCGAAGAGGTCCGAGAGTTCGATGAGCTGCGAGAGGTGATCTTCGAGCGCCTTCTTGTTGAAGAGGCGAGTCATCGGATCGAGGCTCGCGGGCGAGCGGGTCTCTTGCAGCTGGTGGCTCACGTTGCGGATGCGCGAGCCGAGGTCACGCGTCTGCGATCGTTGCTTCTTCTGCCGCTCGTCGATGACGGTCTCGATCTCGCGGACGACGCTCATCACCTCGCTGCGGAGCATTTCGGGGCTCCCGCCGCGCGCGACGTCCTTGAGGCGCTCGAGGTTTCCGCCCACTTGGCGATCGCTCGCGGCGACCATGCCCATCACGCGGTGGAGGCTGTCGACGAAGGCCCAGACGGCACCGCGAAGGCCGCCGACGGTCTCGACCACGTAATCGTGCTCGCGTCGCCGATGGTCTTGGACGATGCGGCGCAAGGCGAGCCAGTCGCGCGGAAACGACCGGTTCTCGTCGCCGTCTTCGAGCGTGCGGTCGGGCGGCGGCGTCTGAATGAGGATGTGCTGCGCCCAGTCCTCGAAGCGGCGCTGGATGTCGTCCGCGGTGTCGTCCTCGATCGTGAACGCCGATCGCGCGATCGAGCGCAGCATCGAGCCGACGGTCTCGAGGGCGGTCTCGTAGTCGTCGCGGGGAGCGTCGGGCTCCGCCTCCTCGACCTTCGCGAGCGCGCGGCTCTCGTCTTCTTCGCCCTTGTTCTTGAACCAGCCGAACATCGCCCGTGGACCCTAGTCCCGTTCGCCGGCGAGGCGGTGCTAAAGGGATCGCATGCGGGCGATTTCGATTCAGGCATTCACGGGCCCCGACGGCCTCGCGCTCGTCGAGGCTCCTCGTCCCGAGCCAAGCGACCGTGAGGTTTGCGTGCGGGTCGTCACCACGGCCGTGAACCGCGCCGACCTGCTCCAGAGCCTCGGCCGCTACCCCGCGCCGCCCGGTGCGCCTGCAGACGTGCCGGGTCTCGAGTTCGCGGGGATCGTCGAAGCGTGCGGCCCTGGGTGCGAGCGGCTCCGCGTCGGCGACCGCGTGATGGCGATCGTGGGCGGCGGCAGCTACGCGGAGAGCGTGCGGGTCGACGAGCGCGTGTGTGCGATCGTGCCGCCGGAGCTCGACCTCGCGCTTGCCGGCGCGATCCCCGAAGCGCTCGTCACGGCGCACGATGCCCTCGTCACGCGAGGCGGTCTCGCGTCGGGCAAGCGTGTGCTCGTGCACGCCGCCACGAGCGGCATTGGCACGATGGCCGTGCGCATCGCGCGCGCGATCGGTGCCGAGGTTTGGGCAACGACGCGGCGCGCGGAGACCGCGGAGGCGCTCCGCGCGATCGGGGCCGACCACGTGCTCGTCATCGGGGCGGAGGGCCTAGAGGCGGCGGTGCAGTCCGCGGGGCTCGCGGGTCGCGTCGACACCGTGCTCGAGCTCGTGGGGGCACCGTACATCGCGGGCGATCTTGCGGCGCTCGCGCTCGAGGGTGCGATCGTCGTCGTCGGTACGCTCGACCACCCGAAGGCAAACGTCGACCTGAGCATGCTCATGCGAAAGCGTGCGCGTTTGCAGGGCACCGTGCTGCGCGCGCGAAGCCTCGACGAGAAGGTTGCCGCGAGCGAGGCCGCCTTCGCGCTCGCGAGCGCCGTTGGGTTTCGGGCCCTCGAGCCCGTGATCGCGGCGCGCTACCCGCTCGAGCGCGTCGCGGAGGCCCACCGCCGCGTGGTGGCGGGTGGCATGGTCGGCCGCGTGGCGATCGATGTGGCGCCGGAGGCATTCGTACGGGAGACTCTCGGGCAAGCATGACCGACGACACGAAGACCAAGGCACGCGCCAAGGCTGCGCCCGCCACGACGAGCGCCGCGGCGCCCGTGGTGCGTCGCGACGAAGCGCTGCGCGT
>CAIOHM010000476.1 GCA_903858055.1 uncultured delta proteobacterium | reverse complement strand
GGTCTCAAGCAGCTCCAGGAAGACCCCTGGTTCCACGCGCTCGAGGCCTACCCGGTTGGCAAGCGCGTCACGGGCAAGGTCGTCTCCATCGCGGAGTACGGCGCGTTCGTGGAGCTCGAGCCGGGCGTCGAGGGTCTCGTGCACGTCAGCGAGATGTCCTGGACCAAGAAGGTCAAGCACCCGTCGAAGCTCCTCGAAGTGGGCACCGAGGTCGAGTGCCAGGTCCTCGAGGTCGACTCCAAGGCCAAGCGCATCAGCCTCGGCATGAAGCAGCTCGAGCCCGATCCGTGGAGCATCTTCACGGACAAGTACCACCCCGGCGATCGCATCGGCGGCAAGGTCCGCTCGCTCACCGATTACGGCGTGTTCGTTGGCATCGAAGACGGTGTCGACGGCATGGTGCACAAGAGCGACATCTCGTGGTCGCTCAAGATCGGCGTCCCCTCGGAGGTCTTCCACAAGGGTGACGACGTCGAAGCGATCGTCCTGTCGATCAACCACGACGACAAGAAGGTCTCCCTCGGCATCAAGCAGCTCCACGACGATCCGTGGCCCGGCATCTTCAACGAGCTCTCGCACGGCAAGGTCGTCCCGGTCACCGCGTTCGCGGCGAACGACACGGGCGTCTACGTCCGCGTCCGCCCGGGTCTCGACGGCTTCATCTCCGTCAGCGACCTCAAGGAAATCACCGTCGACGGCGCGAGCCGTGCGGTGAAGGCCGGCGACACGTTCGATGCCGAAATCGCGCAGATCGACACCCACGAGCGCCGCGTGCTCGTCAGCATGAAGATCGGCGAAGTCGCCGTCGCTCCGATGCCGACGCAGTCGCAGAAGCAGCCGCGCCAGAAGAAGGCCTCCGGCGACGAGCCGAAGGCGGGCACCATCGGTGACCTCATCAAGGCGAAGCTCGGCGCGCTCAGCGTCGGTGGCAACAACGACGAAGGCTGATCGCCTCGCCGGCCACTTCATGAAGTGAAGGAAGCTGGGGCCCTCGGGCTCCGGCTTCTTTCCTTTGGAGAGGGCTGTTTCTGGTACGCTTTTCAGCGTGAGCGCCCGGCAGATCTTCCTCTCGGTGACCGCGGTCGTCGTCGTGGCGATCCTCGTCGTCGCGCACGCGGTGCTCTTCCCGTTCGTGCTGGCGCTGCTCATTGCGTACATGCTGACGCCGGTGGTCTCCTGGCTCGAGACGCGCTTTCGCATGTCGCGCGTAGCCGGCGTATGTGCGACGTATGCGGCGCTCTTCGTGGTGATCTACGCGGCGGCGGCGCTCTCGATTCCTCGCCTTGCCGAAGAGGTCGGCAACGTGCGGCGGGATCTTCCCGCGCTGGTTCGAGCGGTACGCGACGACGTGCTCCCGAAGGTGCGAGGTCTCGTCGGTGAGCGCCCGAAGCCGCCGGAGAGCCTCGCGGGGCACGCGGCGATCGTCGTGCGTCCCCAGGTCGACGGCAGCTACGCGGTCGAGGTGGGGCAGGGGGTCGAGCTCACGAAGACCAAGAACGGTTTCCTGCTCGCGCCTCCACGGGGGCACGGCGCGGCCTTCGACATCGATCACCTCGGCGACGAGACCCGCAAGTGGGTGGAGTCGAACACGGCGGAGGTCGTCTCGCTCGGCCGCGCCATTCTCTCCGGCGTGAGCAAGTTCATCTTCACGACGGGCATCACGCTCATGCTCGCGGCGTACTTGATCCTCACGCGCGAGCGCCTCTTTCACTCGCTGCGCATCCTCGTGCACCCGCGCCACCGCACGGATCTCGAGTCCTTCATGGCGCGCGTCGATCGCGGGCTTGCGGGCGTCATCCGCGGTCAACTGCTGATCTGCCTCGTGAACGGCGCGCTCACGGCGATCGGCTTCGCCGCCGTGAAGCTCAAGTACTGGCCGGTGCTCGCCATCGTCGCGACCCTCTTTTCGATCGTGCCCATTTTCGGGGCGATCATGAGCTCGATCCCCGCGGTGGTCGTCGGCCTCACGCAGTCGCTCGGCACCGCGGTCTTCGTGCTCGGGTGGATCATCGGCATCCACCAAATCGAGGCGAACTTCCTAAACCCGAAGATCATGGGCGACGCGGCGAAGCTCCACCCGGTGCTCGTGGTGTTTTCGCTCCTCGCGGGCGAGCATCACTTCGGCGTCGCGGGCGCGCTCTTCGCCGTCCCGTGCATGTCGATCCTCCAGAGCATCTTCCTGCACTTCCGCTACGTCGTGCACCGCGACGAGCCCGCGTTCTCCGGCGAGGCGCTCCTCACGGCGCCCCCGCTCGACCCGCACGACCGCTGAGCGCGCGAGCCCGTCGCACGCCTTCCCACGCGACGCTCGCTCTCCCATTTGCAAGCCGCGGGCGGTGCAGTAAGCGCCACGCGATGGCATCGAAGAAGTCCAAGGCAGGCCCTGCTTCCGCGAGCGTCCCCCAGGCGCAACCCTCCACCGCGATGGCCGCGGTCGGGCCCGATTGGAAGGCGATCCTCGTGCGCGTGGGCGCTGTGGCCGCGGTGCTTTGGGTCATCGCGTTCATCGTGCCGGGCACGGCGGGCACGTGGCTGAAGGGCGGCGTGGGCGTCCTCACGGTGGTCGCCGCAGGCGCGCTCGTTTGGTTCAAGCGCTACATCACGCGTACGCAGCAGCTCGGCGCGATCTTGCAGAACGCGGCCTCGGGCGCGGACAAAGAGGCGGCCATCAAGCAGATTGAGCAGCAGTTCGGCACTTCGGACGCGCAAGCGGCGATGGCGAAGGCCCAGCTCGAGCTGCAGCTGAACCAAATCGACGCGGCACTCGCGACCCTCTCGGCCATCGATCTGACGCGTCAAATGGTCCCCATCGCCGATCAGGTCCGCGCGATGCGCGCGACGATTCACCTCTCGCGCGGCGAGGTCAAGGAGGCGCGCGTCCTCGTCGACGCGTTCGAGCTCGGCAAGCAACAAGACAACAAGACGCGCGCGATGCTCGTGGCGGTTGCCGCCGAGGCTTGGGCGCGCACGGGCATGGCGCAGAAGGCGTCGGATCAGCTCTCGCTCTTCAACCCCGAAGATCCGGAGTACGCCGACCTCCGCGTGCAGATGCTTCGCGCGCGCGCGCACGTCTGCATCCACCGCGACGACGTGCGTGGCGCCCAGAACGCGCTTCAAGCGCTCGCCGCCACGAACCCCTT
>CAIOHM010000475.1 GCA_903858055.1 uncultured delta proteobacterium | reverse complement strand
TCGAGCGCGAGCGCGATGCCGCCGAGCAAATGACCTTGGCTGATGCCCATGTAGGCCACGCGATCCGGGTCGAACATGGGGGCTGCTTCCCCTGCACGCCGGAGCTCGACGACCTCGCGCATCGCGCCGCCGATCGTGCGCCGGAGAAGGCCGATGTTCGCGAGGCTCTGCACCGTGCGCTCCGTGAAGCCCGCGATCTTCTCGGGCTCGCGCGCGATGCGTCCCGAGACCGACTCGATGTCGTCGTTCGACATGCCGAGCCAGTCGAGGGCGAAGAGCACGCTCCCGCTCTGATCGGAGATCGCCGCCATGGCGCCCTCCTCCGCCTCCTTCGCGGTTCCGAAGAAGCCGTGACCGAAGACGAGCGTGCGCGCCGTTCCCGTGCCCGTCAGCACGGCGCGCGGCACGAGGGCCCGGAACGCGACGTCGATGCGCCCGTTGAGCTTCGGCGCACCGCTCGCGTCACGCTCGAGGAGCGCCCAACGATCGCCGTTCCCCGACAGGACGCTCGGCAGCGAGATGGTGCCGTACACCTTCCGACCCCAGCTGCCGCTCGTCGGCTCTTCGACCCGTGTAACCTGCACCGAAGCCGGGTTCACGGCGAGCTCGTCGCGAACGAGGGCATAGGCCTTCTTCGTGTCGCCGGTGACGCCCTCGAGCGTGCCCGTGGTGAAGGTCCATGCAAGCTGCAACGAGCCTCGCGGCACGCCGATGCGCTCGGCCACGGGGAAAACGTCGCGCTCGAAGCTCTCGGCGAGCGGGCCCACCGCGTCGTCGTTCGCGGAGGCGCGGTCGCGGAGCATGCGAAAGCCTCGAGCCGCCTCGACGGGGGCGCCGCGGTCGTCGACGAGGCCCTTCACGAGCACCACGTAGCGCGTCGCCGGGGCGAGACGCTCGAGCGGCGAGACGATGAACGTGCGCTGCGCCGGGTCTTCGATTTCGAGATCGACGTCTTCGTAGTGCGGCACGAGGCGCCCCGTCTCGGCCTCGACGAGGAGGATCGGGCTCGTGCCCTCGACGGTCGGCTTGGGGTCGTCGACGAGGTTCACGAAGTTCGTCGCCGCGAACGGACGCCCGAGGCGGCCCACGATCATGGGCGTGAGCGCCGCGCCATCGAGCGGACGCCAAGCGGTCGCATCGGTGGAGCGTTCGGCCTTGTCGTAGACGACCGCGGGCCCCGTGAGGCGAACGCGAAAGCCCGCGGCCGTGGAAGGATCCGGGCGGCGGAAGAAGTCGCTCGGAAACGGGAGCAAACACTCGGTTTGGTCCACCAGCGGCTGGCACTCGGCCGCCGGAAGCCCGGTGAGGTTCGTGCGAGGGGCCTCGCTGCAGGCAGCCGCGAGGAGCGTGAGGAACGAGAGCGCGAGCGCGGACGACAACCGACGAGAGCGACCCATGGCCCGCGGACGCCTAGCAGGGTCGCACCCCAAAACTCACGCGCGCCGGCCACCCGCCGAGCCCCGAGCACGCTCGCGAGGATTTTTGCGCCACGCGCGAACGGTTACTGGACCTCGATCCAGTGCTTGAAAAGACGCTCGAAGAAGCCGCGGTCGGTGTGCTTGCGGATCCAATGATCGAGGTAATCCTCGAGCGAGCGATCTTCGCCGCCGTAGACGATGACGATGTCTTCCGGCAGGTCCGCGCCGAAGACCGCGAGCATCGTGGTCTTCGGGTGGATCACGGCCCACGCGGAGCCGACCTCCGCCGTCGTGAGGAGCGCGTCGTAGTTCTTGCGCTCGGCCTCGTCGAAGAACGGGTCGCGCGTGGCGAGCAGCTCGAAGTCGATGGGGATGGCGGGCCCCGGTGCGCCGAGACGCGCCTCCATTTGCGCGCGCACGTCCGCCGCGGGGATGTCTTGCCCCGCGACCGCGATCACGAGGCGTTTGTGCTCAGGGTGGCGCTCCGCCGATTGCACGGCCTCGACGTTGTCGTCCCAGACGAGGAGCGCACGGTGCACGGTCTGGTAGGGGCGCGACGCGTGCACGTGCTCGGGCCGGCGCGCGCTGTCGTGCATGCCACCGAGCGCGAGATCGATCTCTCCCGCTGCGAGCATTTCCTGCAGCTCGCGGTGCGTGCCCGTCGTCAGCACCACGTCGACCTCCAGCGCCGCCGCGAGCTCGTTCAAGAGGTCGACGTCGTAGCCGCCGAAGGTGCCGTCCGAACGGCGGAACACGAAGGGAAAGCCGCTCTCGCGCACGCCGACGCGGAGCTCGCCCTTCGCGTGGATGCCCGCGAGCGAGGGGAAGCCGGGCTTCGTGCGCGCGCGCATGGTCTCGCGATCGACCGCGCGGACGGAGCGGGTTGCGGGCACGACCGGCGCGAGCGCGAGGAGGCGCTGGTCGTTCCGATACGAGCCTTCGAGGTTATGGGCGAGCAAGCGCTTCACCCCGAAGCCGATGCCGCCCGCGAGCGCGACGACCACCGCGAACCCGCCGAGGAGCCGCGGAACGCGAAGGCGGAGCCGCCCGCGCGAATGGCCCGCGATGGCCACGGCGATCACCACGATGCCGAGCAGGCTCAGCGTCTTCTCGAGCCGGTAAACCCAGTCCGCGTGGACGACGACGATGCTGATGAGATCTTCCTCGAGCGCCGCGCGCTTGAGCCCGTCGCGCACGGCCGCGCGCAAGCCGCCAACGAGCGCCGGCATCGAGGTCGCGAACGTGCTCGCGATGTCCTTCGGCGTGAAGGGCCGATCGACGTACCAGGCCATGAACGGCAGCATGACGAGCATGTACGCCTGCCCGAAGGTCGGGATCACGTACGCCACGGGAACGGTCGCGCCCACTTGCTCGGCGAGCTCGGTGCGCTCCTCCACGTCGTTCGCGATGCCCCAGCGCTCGGCGAGCAGCTCTTCGATCGCCGTGGAGAGCAGCGGGAGGGTGATGAGCAAATTCCCTGAGCTCGCCACGAGGACGAGAGGTGCCCGCAGGACGCGGCCGAGGTCGCGAAAGCCGAGGCCCTCGACCGACGCGAGCACGAGGAAGACGAGCGCGAGGGCGGGAATCGCTCCGGCGAAGGAGACGATCGGCAAGACCTGCATACGCACGAGCTCGGAGCTGTCCATCTTGCCGAGGGACTGCGCGGCCATGGCGAAGACGCCGATCGGCGTGATCTTCGCGACGAGCTTGTTCATCCGCACGAGCGCGGTGCGGAGCTCGGCGACGGGCGCGAGGACGACGGCGCGCCCCGGGAGCCCTTGCACGATGCCTGCGAGCACGGCGGCAAAGAGGACGACGGCGGGGAAGTTGTCCTCGGCCATCGCCGTGAAGACGTTGTACGGCAGGATGGTCTCGATGAAGCTCTTCGTCTTCTCGGGCTCGAGGAGGGTCCGCGAGAAGAACGGAGCGCTGGCGACGCGCGGAAACCAGGACGCGGCCATGAGCACGAGGCCAAGCGCCGCGGCCATGAGCAGCGCGAAGACGCTTGCGCCCACGCGCATGAGATCGTGGAGCGTGCGACGCGAGAGGCTGCCAATCGCGAGCATCACCTCGAGGAGCATGTAGGGCATCGTGACGATCTGCGACGCGCGCACGAAGGTCTGCCCGATTGGAGCGAGCACCTCCGCGCGCGGACCGAGTACGAGCGCGGCCGCGACGCCGAGCAGACCTGCGACGATGCACTGGGTACCGAGGCTCTTGGGGATGAGGCGTTCGACGAGGCTCCGCATGGCGCGAGGCCACCGCTATTGGGGATGGGGCGCCCGGTCCAGGCGTTTTCGTGGGGTGATGAACGCGCGCTCAGCGAAAGTCGCGGCTCATGGAGGCAAGCCCCTGCCCTCGCCCAAGCGGCCAAGCGCGATCGACGATCACGTAGAGCACGCTCCCCTCGCGCTCGACCTTTCCCTCGACGACGAGCGCCGTGGAGCCGTTGACGACCTTCGCCTGCTGCGCGGCGACGGTCTTCCAGAGCACGAGGTTCAAGAAGCCGTGCTCGTCTTCCATGGTGATGAACGTGACGCCGCTCGCGGTCATGGGGCGCTGGCGGCAGATGACGATCCCTGCAACCTGCACGCGTGCGCCGTGAGGCTCGCGCGCGAGGCCCTGCGAGTCGAGCACCCCCGGCGGCAAGCGCCCCCGCAGGAGCGCCATCGGGTGAGCCTTCGTGCTCGTGCCGGTGCGTACGAAATCCAGCATCAATTGCTCGCTCGGCGAAGCGGGCGCGAGCCACTCGGTGACGCGCGGCGCGTGGACCACGTCACGAAAGAGGGGCCCGTCGCTCGGCGCACGCGCCTCCCAGAGCGCCTGGCGCCGGTGCCCCGCGAGCGCGTCGAAGGCGCCTGCCTCCGCGAGCATCGTGAGGTCGCGCTGCGTGAGCCGTGCACGCTCGCGAACGTCGTGCACCGAGACGAAGGGACGATCCTGGCGCGCCTCGACGAGGCGGTCCGCCGTGGCACGCGCGAGCCCGTTCACGAGGCGAAAACCGAGGCGGATCTCGGGCGTTCCGCCGCCGCCCTGCTCGTCGCTCGGGCGCACGAGCGTGAGGTCCCACGCGCTCGCGTTCACGTCGATCGGGTGCTGCACGACCCCATGACGCTGGGCGTCCGCGAGGATGCTGAGCGGCGAGTAGAAGCCCATGGGCTGCGCGTTGACGAGCGCCGCCGCGAAGGCCGCCGGGTGGTGCACCTTGAGCCACGCGCTCGCGTACACGAGCAACGCGAAGCTCGCCGCGTGCGACTCGGGGAACCCGTACTCGCCAAAACCCTGAATTTGCGCGAACAGGCGCTCCCCAAACTCTTCGGCGATGCCTCGCCCGCGAAAGCCACGCAGGAGCTTCTCGCGGTGGTGCTCGAGCTTGCCGTTGCGTCGCCACGCCGCCATGTCGCGGCGCAGCTGGTCGGCCTCACCGCCCGTGTAGCCCGCCCCCACGATGGCGATCTGCATCACCTGCTCTTGGAAGAGCGGCACCCCGAGCGTGCGCTCGAGGATCGCGGCGAGCGAAGGATGCGGGAGCGTGACCGGCTCTTCGCCGCGCCGGCGCCTCAGGTACGGGTGCACCATGCCGCCTTGAATGGGCCCGGGGCGTACGATCGCCACCTCCACCACGAGGTCGTAGAAGCGCTCGGGGCGCAGGCGCGGGAGCATGGCCATTTGCGCCCGTGACTCGATCTGGAAGATGCCCACGGTGTCGGCGCGCTGGAGCGACGCGTAGACCTCGGGGCACTCGGCGGGGATCTTCGCGAGCGCGTCGATGGCGCTCGCAGCGCGGAGCCTCGCGTCGTCTGTCGCGGCCATTTCCAGGGCTTTTCGGATCGCCGTGAGCATTCCGAGCGCGAGCACGTCGACCTTGAAGAAGCCGAGCGCGTCGAGGTCGTCTTTGTCCCAAGGGATGATCGTGCGCCCCTTCATGGTCGCCGGCTCGATGGGTGCAATCTGCACGAGCGGCGTCGCCGAGAGCACGAAGCCCCCGACGTGGATCGACAGGTGCCGCGGCGCGTCTTCGAGGGCCACGGCCAGCTCGAGCACGCGCTGGAGCCGCTCGCTCTCGGGGTCGAAGCCGCGCTCGCGCAGCGTTTCACCAGTGATTTCGCCGCCCCCACCCCAATGATCGCGCATGCGCGCCAGGCGCCCTTGCTCCTCGGCGGAGAGGCCGAAGACCTTCGCCACCTCGCGCAACGCCGATCGACCGCGGTAGGTCACGACCTCGGAGACCATGGCCGCGCGGTCACGCCCGTAGAGCGCGTAGATGTCGCGAATGAGCTCCTCGCGGCGCTCGTGCTCGAAGTCCACGTCGATGTCTGGGGGTTCGGCGCGCTCCACCGAGAGGAAGCGCTCGAAGAGCAGGCTCGATCGCGAGGGGTCGACCGCCGTGACACCCAAACAGTAGCAAACCGCGCTGTTTGCCGCGCTCCCGCGCCCCTGGCACAGGATGTCGCGCTTGCGGGCCATGCGCACGAGCGTGTGCACGCTGAGGAAATAGGGTGCGACGTTCAGCGTGGCGATGATGGCGAGCTCGCGCTCGATCTGCGCCTCCACCGCCGGAGGCACGGCCCCCCAGCGCGTTTGGGCCCCGGCGTACGTGAGCCGGCGCAGCGCCTCGTTGGGGGTCTCGCCCGGGTGCGCAGGCTCGTCGACGTGGCTCGGAAAGTCGTAGCGGAGCTCGCCCATGGAGAAGCGGCACGCCTCGGCGATTTCCAAGGTTCTCGCGAGCCAGGAGGGCTCGTCGGCGAAGCGCTCCGCCATGCGCGCCGGGGACTCGAGGCACGCGCGGGCGTTCGGCTCGAGGAGGCGACCGGCTTCGTCGAGGCGCAGTCCCTCGCGGATGCACTGCATGACGTCGTAGAGGGGCTTCTCGCGCGGGGTCGCGTAGCGCACGCGGTTCTCGGCCACGAGGTCGACGGCGAAGCGCCTCGCGAGATCGCGCGCCCGAGCCTCACGCGGGCCGTCGAAGCCCGTGCCATGGCGGTGCACGCCGATCGACAAGCGCGAGGAGAACGCCAAGCGAAAGAGCGCGAGCGCCCCCGCCGGCAGCTCCGGCGGCACGACGGCCCAGAGCCCCTCGGCCGCCTGGCTCATGTCCGAGGGGTAGAGCGTGCAGCAGTTGTTCCGCGGCACGCCTTCGTGGCGTTTGCGCGCGCGCCCCTTCTCGTGGCGCGCATGGCCCAGCGTGAGGAGACGGCAGAGGTTTGTGTACCCTGCATGGTTCTCCACGAGCAGCCGCACCGTGACCACGGGCTCGGCCCCGGGCTCGCCCGCGAGCGGCCCCTCGGCGGCGCGCACGGTCACCTCGGCTCCGACCACGAGGCGAATCCCTGTCTTTTTCGCCTCTTGGTGCGCGCGCACGATCCCGTAGAGGCCGTCGCGGTCGGCGATGGCCACGCTCGCGTAGCCGAGCTCCGCCGCGCGACGCACGAGCGCCTCCGGCGACGAGGCGCCTTGCAAGAACGAGAAGTGGCTGCGCGCCGCGAGCTCCGCGTACACGGGCGCTGCAGGAGTGGGCGCGTGGAACGGAAGCTCCTCGGCGGTGGCCGTTCGGGCGCTCCCCGGCACGGGCAAGCGGGAGCACGGGTCGATGCGAACGCGCGCCATGGCCGAGCCCCTCAGCCGAACCAGCCCCAGAGGCGCGTGAGCTCCTCGGCGTTCGTCGCGTTTTCGTTCGCCGCGCGCGGCACGAGCGCATGCTCCACGAGGGCCACGGCGCCGTCACCGCCGCGCGCCGCCTCGAGCAGCAGATCGGCCTCTTCACCGTAACGCCACCACTCGGGGCTCTCGAGGTGCATGTAGGGCGCCATCACCTCGAGGGGCTCCACGGGCACGGGCTTCGCGAAGACCCGCAGCGGCTCGAAGGGCTGCAGGCGCGGGAAGCTCTCCGCGAGGCGCGGCTCGTGGGTGCCGCTCGGGCGCGCGCTCGCCGGCACGAGGCGCGAGCGGTCTTCGGGGCGCCACGCTTCGCTCACCTGCAAAAAACCAACATTTTCAGCGCCGTGATGCGACTCGAGTTCGCCGAGGAGGCGCGGCAAGGCGACCTCGCCGCGATCCATGGCGCGGAAGAGGTGACCGGATGAATCGTCGCGGGGGGCGAGGAGTTCGGCCTGGAGCGTGAGCTCGCGCACCGGCGAGGCGAGGCGATGGGAGGCGAGGCGTGCGCGGAGCACCGCGAAGAGATCTTCGGTGCGGTGGAGCGCCGCGGGCAGCTCGACGCGCACGGACTCGGCGCTCTCCCCGGCTCCACGAAAGCGCACGACCAGGGCCCGTGTGGCCATGGCGCGCCCAAAGAGCCGCGCTGCCAGCCTCGAAACCACGCCGCGGATCGCGAAGATCATGGGCTCGAGGCTCGCGCACTCGTCTTCGAACGCGTGGCTCTCGCAAGGGCTCTCGTCGAGGTGGAAGACCGGGAGCGGATCGGCGTCGAGGCCCGAGAGGCGCTCGAGCACGAGCTTCGCTCGCCCCCCCAGACGCACCGTGAGCTCCCGGCGCGGCGCCTGCGTGAGGTCGCCGAGCGTGTGCACCCCGAGCCCTGCGAGCCAGGCCTCGTGCTCCTCCCCGAGCGCGAGCGCCGCGAGCGGCAGACGCGCGAGCAGCGACCCCGAGGCCTGCCACGGCGCATGAAAGCGCTGGTTTTTTCCGAAGATACCCGCGGCCTTGCCGTAACGGGCCAACGCCTCCGCGGCCCAGGGTCCGTCGGCCACGGCCACGCGCCCCTGATGCCCGAGCTCGGCGGCGATGAGCCGCATGGCCTCCGCGAGCGCGTGCTCGCGCGCCTCCGCCTCGCGCTCGAGGAGCCCTTGCGCGTCGACGAGGACGACGGGCACGTGGGGATGCATGCAGGTTGCAACCTGCGGCGAGAGCGCGAGGAAGGCCTCGGCGAGGCGCACGAGGGCCTGCTCCATGGCGCCGGCGGGCAAGAGCCGCAGCTCGAGCGAGGCGAGCTTTGCCGTGGCGGAAGCCAGCGTTTGACCAGGCCGAATGCCTTCACGCCAAGCGCTCGGGCTCACGGCGTCGAGGCGCAGCGTGGCCGCGGCGCGGTCGAGTGTGGTGAGCGAGGGGTGCCGAGCGCCGTCGAGCACGGCGAGGCACGGGTCGCCCTGGTCGCGCTCGGTGCGCACGAGCTCCACGGGCAAGAGCGGCAAAGCCACGGCGAGCACCCTTCGCAGCATGGGGACCTCAGCGCGCGGCCGCGTGCGCGAGCGAGCGGGTGGCGCGGGCCACGCCAGGGCCGAGCGTGAGCGGCACCGTGACCCGCGCCGGCGGCGTGCCGCGTCGGTCGTGGTCCACATGCACGAGCAGCGTGTGCAACGACGGCATGCTGCACGTGAGGCGCAGCGACGCAGGCAACGGCGCCTGACGCCGACGCGTGCTGTCCGTGAGCACGAGCACCGCACACCCGGAGCGCTTCGAGGCCTCGCCCAAGCGACGCAAGAAGCGCTCCTCTTGGGCCAACGCTCGCCGAAGCGCGGCGCGCGCCTCGGGCTCCTCCATGCCCTGCGGGGCGACGGGCTCGCGCGCCTCTTCGCTGCCCCAGGGGTCTTCGAGGTCGACGACCACGGCGGCGAAGGCCCCGGAGCCGACGAGCTCGAGCGCGCCCATGGCCCGGTTTTCTCCGTGCGGCCGCAGCACCAAGAGGCGCGCGAGATCGATTCCGCGGCGCTCGAGCCCGGGGGCGAAGAGGCTCCGCGAGGGATCGACCCAGGCCACGAGGCACGGTCGCTCGCCCTGAAGACGCGCCAGCGTGCGCGCGGCGATCTCGCTCGCGCCCCCCACGGCCTTCGGCGAGGCCAGCACGCTCACCCCGAGCGGCAGACCTCCCTCGGCGAGCGCGCGGTCGAGCGGCTCGAGGCCCGTGGCAAGGCCGCGCGGCGCAGCGCCCACGCGAGGAGCCTCGCCCGTCTCCGAGACCTCGACCTCGCTCAGGCGTCGCACGACCCCGCCAAACCGCTCCAGGAGGGCATTGAGGCTCGGTTTGGCGGGTGCCGCGGACATGCTGAACACACTATCAGTATCCAAAGCAGGTGCAAGAAGCGATCGCGGGCATCATGGGTAACCCTACGAAATAAGGCAGGGTTCGCGACATCCGAAGGTGCGCGAGTGGGGGAACCGCGGAACGGTCATTCGGATCGGCCGTGCTATGCGGCGCGCGTGACCTTTTGGCTCGTCTCCCTCCCCAGCGTCGTCCTCTTTCTCCTGCTCATCGGCATCGCGGTGCTCGTCGCCGTCGGAGGGCTCTACCTGACGCGCCCCCTCGCGCATCGGCTCCAGAAGCACAGCGACGACGAGACCGAGTTCGTCGGCGCCTTCATTCAAGGCACCGGGGCGCTCTACGGCATCCTTTTGGGCCTCGTCGCGGTCGCCGCGTGGAACGACTACAAGGCCGCCGAAGACCTCGCCTCCCGGGAAGCCGCGGCGCTCGGCGCGTTCTACGCCGACGTCTCGGGTCTCAGGGAGCCCGCGCGCGACCAACTCCGCGCCCTCACGCGCGACTACG
>CAIOHM010000474.1 GCA_903858055.1 uncultured delta proteobacterium | reverse complement strand
GAGCAGAAGGGGCACTGGAAGTCGCTGAAGAGCACCATCGTGACGAGGGCGTCCTTCGGACCTTGGAAGGGCGAGGTGCCGACGGGAACCTTGAAGACCGTCGTGTCTTCCTTCTCTTCCTTCTCTTCCTCGGGCTTCGGCGCGGCCTTGAAGCCTTCCTTCGTGATGGCGACGTAGACCTTGTCCTTCGGGGTGCCCGACGCGACCTTGGCCTTGGCGGCCTCGAGAGCGCTGTCGATCTCCTTCTTGAAGGCGTCGAAGGGCTGCGCGCCCGAGAGGAGCTTGCCGTTGATCATGAAGCCCGGCGTGCCGTTGACGCCTGCCTTCTTCGCGATCTCGGCGTCCGCCTCGACCTTGGCGCCGGCCGTGTGCGCGTCGAGGTCCTTGCGGAACTTCGCGCTGTCCGTGACGCCGAGCTCCTTCGCCCACGCGACGAAGTTGTCGGCGGTGAGGGCTTGCTGGTTCGCGAAGGCCTTGTCGTGGAACTTCCAGAAGGCCTCGGAGCCCTTCGCGGCGTAGACGAGCTGGGCCGCCTCGGCCGCCGGCTTCGCGTTCTGGTGGAACGGGAGCGGGAGGTTCTTCCACACGATGCGGACTTGGTCCGGGCCGTACGTCTTGCGGACCTGGTCCATGGTCGGCTCGACGCGCGAGCAGAACGGGCACTGGAAGTCCGAGAACTCGACGATCGTGACGAGCGCCGTGCGGTTGCCCCAGATGGGGTCCTTGCTCGAAACGGGGATCGGGGACTCTTCGTCGCTCCACGCTGCGCCCGAGGAACCGCCGCCTTCGCCGCCTGCGGCGAGACCGTGGGTCGAGGCGTAGGCCCACATGAGGCCTCCACCCGCGAGGAAGCTCAGGGCGAAGCCAACGATGGCAACGCCCGTGTTGATGCCGCCCGCGGTGGGGGCCGGCGCTGGCTTGTTATGGTCAGTGGCCATGTTTTCTCTCTTTGAGAAGGGGACGCTCTCGCTCCCGCTCGTCGGGCCCGGCGTGCTAACACACTCTCAGTAGGGTGCGCTCGATTTCGCGCGCCCAGCGGTTTTCCGAGAGCAAATGCCCCCCAAGCCCACCGACGTGCCGGACGCCCGCGCCGCGCTCCTCCTCGAGCGCAGCTTCGTGCCGGCCCAGCGTGACCTCCCCTGGCTCCTCGGCGCCCTCGCGGCCGAAGACGACAAGAAGGCGCGGGCGGCAGGTCGAGCGCTCTCGCGCGTGAAGGAGCTCGCGGTCCCGGAGCTGCTGGCCGCCTACGAAAAGAGCCAGACGCCCCTGCGCGCGCGCATCGTTCGCTTCCTCGGCCAAGCCCTCGACGCCGACGAAGCACGCGATTTTCTGATGCGTGCGCTCGTCGACCGCGACCCGAAGGCAAAGCGCATGGCGGTCTCGGCCCTCGGTCGCGTCGGCGGCGCGGCCGTGGAGAACAACCTGCGGCGCCTCTACGACACCGAAGAGACGCCGGCGCTGCGCAAGGCGATCGTCGAAGCGATCGGTCGCATGGGGAACGAAGAGAGCGCCAAGTGGATCGCCTCGCTCCCGCGCGGCGACGAAGAGACCGAGAAGGTTCGCGCGCGGGCGCTGCTCATGCTGAAGCGCGGGCCGGCTCGCGCCGCGGGTACGACGATCGACGCGCACGTCGAGGCCGAAGAGCCCGTGAGCATCGTGGTGTGGTGCCGCAGCGGCTTCGAGGACGTGCTGACGGGTGAGCTTCTGGCCTGCGAGAGCCTCGTCGACGTGAAGCGCGCGAGCATCGGCACGATCACGGCGACCCTCGTCGGGCCGATCGCCCCGTTGCTCGACGTGCGTGCGGCGCTCGGCTTCGGCTTCCGCGTGGCACCGGTCGACCGGCGCATCGGCGAGCCGCTCGAGAAGACGATGGCGCGCGCGGTGACCTGCGCCGAGGCGCTGCGGGTCTTTGCAGCCTACACGATGGGCGTCGTGCGCTACCGCATCGAGCTCGTGCGCGCGGGCAAGCAGCGATCCCTCGTGTGGAGCGTCGCGGCGGAGGTCGCCCGCACTGCGCCGAACCTCATCAACGATCCGAACGAGGCGCCGTGGGAGCTTCGCCTCGACTCCGACGATGCGCGTGTATTCCTCACGATCGTGCCACGGGCGCTCGAAGACGAGCGCTTCGAGTACCGCGAAGAGGCCGTGCCAGCCGCGAGCCACCCGACCGTGGCCGTGGCCCTCGCGCGCCTCGCGAATCCTCGCAACTACGACGCGATCTGGGACCCGTTCTGTGGCGGTGGCACCGAGCTCATCGAGTGCGCGCGGCTCGCTCCACGCGCCAAAATGTTCGGCAGCGACCTCGACCCCAAAGCGGTGGCGACGGCGCAAGCGAACGCCGCGAAGGCGGGCTTCACCAGCATCGAGTTCCGCGTCGGCGACGCCCTGGATCTCGTGCCGCCCGAGGTCACGCTCGTGATCTCGAACCCCCCGATGGGCCGGCGCGTGGGGGAGGGGAGCGAGACCCACGACCTCGCCGAGCGCTTCATCGTGCGCGCCTCGCGCATCCTCGCGCCGGGTGGCAAAATCGTGTGGCTCTCGCCGAACGCCGTGCGCACGCGCAATGCGGCGGAGCGCATGGGCCTCACCGTGGAGCTCGAGCGCCCCGTGGATCTCGGCGGCTTCGACGTGACCCTCCAAGTGATCACGAAGTCGTCGCTCGCGCTGCGGCGCTGACGCGAAGCGGGCGGTCGAGCGGTCGAGCTCACTCCGCCGCGTGAACGCCCTCGTCGGTCGGGCCGTCGGCCGTGAGCGTTCGACAGGCCCCTTTGCCAGGGTAAAACCTGCCGTTCGCCCCGGGCGCCGCGTAGCCGTTGATGAGCACGCGGCGCGGGAAGCGCGAGTGGTTCGGCGTGCTTCCGTGCACGGCGTAAGGGCCGAAGAAGAGCACGTCGCCCGCGCGCCCGGTCACGGCCACCGCACGGCTCGCGTCGACCTTCACGCTGCCCGGGCTGCCCGGCGCGGCGTCGTAGCTCGTGGTCTTCACCATGCGACCGCTCGCGTCGAGGTCGACGGCCGACGACGGGAGGAATTCGAGAGGGCCGTTCTCCTCGGTCATGTCGTCGACGAGCAGGATCGTCTGCACGTACGAGCCTCGACCGTTCACGTCGCGCCAGGTGCCGTTGCCCTTGTCGCGGTGCTGAATGTCTTGGTGCCAATCGAAGGCGACGCCGTCGTTGGGCATCTTGTAGTGCGCTTGGCAGAGGAGTTGCTGGCACGCGGAGCTGCCGAGGAGTTCCAGCGCGGGCTCGACGATGCGCGGGTCTTCGCTGAGTCGCAGCAGCACGGGCTCGGAGCCGCCGGCCCACACGACGCGCTGCACGACCACGGGCCCGCTCGCTGGGACCTGGAGCGCGAAGAACGAGCCGCCATGGTCCCCCGTTTGCGTGAGCGTCTGTGCGACGCCGTAGAGCTTCTCGAGCGCCTCACGGGCCGCGCGCACCTCGTCGTCGCGAAAGAGCCCCCGCAACACGAAGAAGCCGCCGTCGAAGAACCGTCGTTTGTCGTCGTCGCTGAGCGCCATGGAGACCTCGGAGGGGATCGCCCGCGAACGTTAGCGAGCACACCGGCGCGGGCCGAGATTTCGGCGCCGGCGTCCGCGTGAGCACCCTGGACGCCCTCGTCTCACCGTTGGTAGCGTTCGTGGATGGCCCCTGCGTTGCCGCTCGTGTCGGTTATCGTTCCTACCTACAACCGACCCGAGTTTTTGCCGCGGGCGCTCGCGAGCTTGGGCGCGCAGACCTTCGAAGACTTCGAGGCCATCGTCGTGAACGACGCGGGCGTTGGGGTCGAAGCCATCGCGCTGGAGCACGGGCTCGAAGGGCGCGTTAGCTACTTGCGTCTTGGTCGAAACGTGGACCGCGCAGCCGCACGCAATGCAGCCCTCCGTCTCGCGCGCGGGCGTTACGTCGCCTACCTCGACGACGACGATCGCTTCTTGCCGCAGCACCTTGAGTCGCTCGCGTCTTCGCTCCAGAGCGGTGCGCGCGTGGCTTACAGCGACGCCCGGCGCATTCGGGAGGAGAAACGTGGCGAAGCCTACGTCGCCGTTGGAGAGGACGTCCCGTATTCGCGTGACTTCGATCGCACCCAGCTCCTGCTGACGAACTACATCCCTATTACGTGTATCATGCATGAGAGGGCGCTCCTCGAGCAGACGGGGAACTTCGACGAGGCGCTTCGGGTGCTCGAAGACTGGGACCTCTGGATTCGCATGGCGCTCGTGACGCCATTCGTTCACCTCGGTGAGGTAACCTGCGAATTCTCTTGGCGCGTCGACGGGTCGTCGACGACGAGTGAGTCCGCTTCGCTCTTCAAGAAGGTCGAACAGCGAATCTTCCTGCGCTACCTCGACCACGTGCGTGCGGTGCCTCCCGCGCACGAAGCGCTTCGGCGCTACCAGCGCGCCTACCTCGAAGAGCTCGTGAAGCGCCGCGAGTTCGGCGAAGCGGTGGCGCTCTTGGGTGAGCTCTCGAAGTGCGACCCGCAGTTCGTCGCCCGCGATCTCGTCGCGCTCGCCGAGACGCTCATGAAGGAACTCGAGCGCGCCGCAGGACGCTGACGCCTGCGGAGACGCCACGCGAAGGAGCCTCGTTGGCTCGGGGGTCAGCCCTGGTCGACGCCGAGCTTCTGGAGAATGCGATCGAGGGCGTCGAGGTCCTCGTAGGGGATCGCGATGGCGCCCTTCGTCGCGGACTTCGCGTTGAGGAGGACCTTCGTCCCGAGGGCGCGGGTGAGGCGCAGCTCGAGGTCGCGAATCGCCGCGGTCTTCTCCGTCTTCTCGAGGACGTCGTCGCGCTCCTTCTTCGGGCCGTCGCCGACCTTTGCGAGCACTTCCGCCGCGCGAACGCTGAGCTTTTCGGCGATGCATTTGTCCGCGAGCCGCTCGATCGTCGCGTCGTCCTTGGCCATCAAGAGCGCGCGGGCGTGGCCCTCGGTGAGACGCCCTTCGACGACGTGGTCACGGACGCGCGGCGGGAGCTTCAGGAGGCGCAGCGAGTTCGCGATGGTCGAGCGATCTTTGCCCAGACGCGTCGCGAGCGCCTCTTGGGTGTAGCTGTACTCTGCAAGAAGACGCTGGCACGCCTCGGCGAACTCGACGGCGCTCAGGTCTTCGCGTTGCGCGTTCTCGACGAGCGCAGCCTCGAAGGCGTCTTTCTCGCTCGAGGTCCGCACCACCACGGGCACCTCGTGGAGCCCCGCGATTTGAGCTGCACGCCAGCGTCGCTCCCCGGCGACGAGCACGAACTTGTCGGCGCCGGTGGCCACGCGTCGCACGACGAGCGGCTCGATGATGCCGTGCTCGCGGATCGACTGCGCCAGCTCCTCGAGGGCGTCCTTGGCGAAGTGACGGCGCGGCTGGCCGACCATGGGCGCGATCTTCTCGATGGCGCACTGGAACGCCCATTTTTCCGGCGCGGGAGCGGCCGGTGCCGTGCTCACGGGAACGACGGCGGGGCCCGTGGGAATGAGGGCGTCGAGGCCGCGGCCGAGGCCACGCTTCTTGTCGTTGCTCATGGGGCGCTCTCGGTCACGAGCTCGGCGGCGAGCTGCTGGTAGGCGACGGAGCCCTTCGAGGCGGCGTCGTAGAGGGTGACGGGCTTGCCATGCGACGGGGCCTCCGAGAGGCGCACGTTGCGCGGGATGATCGCTTCGAACACGCGGAAGTGCTTGCGAACCTCGGCCGCGACCTGGTGCGCGAGGTTGTTGCGCGCGTCGAACATGGTGAGCACGAGGCCCTTCACGCCGAGCGTGGGGTGGAGCCCGGCCCGCACGCGCTCGATGGTCGCCATGAGGTGCGTGAGGCCTTCGAGCGCGTAGTACTCGCACTGCAGCGGCACCAAGACCTCGTTCGCGGCGATGAGCGCGTTCACGGTGAGGAGGCCGAGCGAGGGCGGGCAGTCGATGAGCACGTCGTCGAAGGGGCGCGTCGCGAGCAGCTCGTCGATCGCCGAACGGAGACGGGTCGCGCGGTCGGCTTCGTCGACGAGCTCGATCTCGGCGGCCACGAGGTCTTGCGTGGCGGGGGCGAGGAAGAGGCCTTCGACGGGGGAGGGGAGCAGATTTTCCTCGAGCTTCGCCTCGCCGAGGAGCACGCGGTAGACGCTGGTCTCGACGGTGCGCGTCGGGTGGCCGAGGCCGCTCGAGGCGTTCCCCTGGGGATCCATGTCGACGAGGAGCACCTTGCGGCCGCGCTGCGCGAGGGCCGCGGCGAGGTTCACGGCCGTGGTGGTCTTCCCGACGCCCCCCTTTTGGTTCACCACCGCGAGGCGATTCTGGGCGGCGACGCTGCGCTTTTGGTCCGACATGGGCCCGCGCTCCCTACCGAGGTCGCGCGGTTCCGACAAGCGCAACGGTTCGCGGTGCCGCGAAATGCATTGGAAATCGCCAGGCGAGAACAAAAACGACACGCGTTTTTTCTCCCGCGCGAAGGCGAGGCGTAGTGTCTATCTCACGATGTAGGGAAACGTCTGTAGATGACGGAGCCCTGTCGCCAAACGAGGAATCATGGCCGCCCGACTCATGCCCAACCTGCTGGACACCGACGACGACCGCAGCGCGCGGATCCTCTCCGCGTTTTGGGGCTCGGCCCCGTCGGACGACTCGCTCGCGACCGTGCTTCCGCTTCGCCCCCTCGCCCGCGCCGTCCGCACCGAACTGCCCGCCTCCCAGGAGAACCGTTGATGAGCCTTCCCAAGCGCTACCGCAGCATCGAGGAGTTCGAGCGCGAGGAGATTCGCCCGAGCTTCAAGGTTGGCTACTCGCTCGACGACCTCGTGCAGGAGTCGATGTTCGACGCGCACGACATGCTCTTCGACGACACGGTCGACGAGTTCGACGAGTGATCGTCCCGCGGGCCGCCCGGCTCGCGCGTTTCTGACTTTGCGTTCGACCGTCCTCCCCGGAAGAACGCCGCGCCGGCCACCCACGCCTCGGGTTGTCGGCGCAATCTTTTTGGGGGCCGCGCCCACGTGTGCGCCTTGTTTGAACGCGGTGCGTCATGCTACGGCCCCGGCATGGCTCTCGCGCAAAACAAGCTCTCGCAGAACCTCAGCAAGCTCGAAAAGCTGCCGGCACCGGTCGCGGCCTTCGCGCGCACCCAGCTCATGGGGCGCCTCGTGAAGTTCGTGGGGACGGCGGGCCTGCATATCGAAGCGCTTACGGAAGAGCACTGCGTCGCCACGCTCGCGAACCGCACGAAGGTGCAAAACCACATCGGCGGCATTCACGCCGCGGCGATGGCGCTCCTCGCCGAGACCGTCACCGGCTTCGTGGTGGGCATGAACGTTCCCGACGACCGCGTGCCGGTGATCAAGTCGCTCCATGTAGACTACACGAAGCGTGCGAAGGGCGACCTCCGCGCCGTGGCCACGCTCTCGGCGGCGGACCGCGAGCGGATGCGCACGGAAGAGAAAGGCGAGGTTACCGTTCCTGTCGTGGTCACCGATTCGGCCAACGTCGAGCCGATTCACTGCGAGATGATCTGGGCCTGGACCCCCAAGAAGCGAGGCTGAGGGCGCTCGGCCACAATCGGGCCGGCGAGGGTGCGGGAACGCTTGACGCGTGACGGATGGGCGCTAGAAGCCGCCGTCCCATGCAAGTCTCGGTCAATCGTCTTTCGTCGGTCTCCGTTGAGCTCTCCGTCCAGGTTCCTGCGGAGATCGTGTCCAAGAAGTACGAAGAGGGTGTCGCCAAGGTCGCGAAGACCGCGCACCTCAAGGGCTTCCGCCCCGGCAAGGCGCCGCGCAACGTGGTCCAGCAAATGTTTGGGCCGCGCATCCTCTCGGACATGGCGAACGAGCTCATCAACGACTCGCTCCCGAAGGCGCTCGACGAGCAGAAGTTCTCGCCGATCAACCAGCCCCAGGTGACCATCGGCACCATCGGCAAGGCCGAGGAGTTCGCGTACAAGGCGACCTTCGAGGTGCAGCCGACCATCGAGAGCGTGACCTTCGAGGGCCTCGAGCTCAAGCGCCCGTCGACCACGGTCGGCGACACGGACCTCGCCGACGAGATCGTGAAGCTCCAGCGCTTCATGGGCGAATTCAAGCCGGTCGAGCCCGCGCGCGCCGTCGTCAAGGGCGAGGCGGTCACGGTGGACTTCACGGTGACCATCGAAGGCACCGAAATGAAGGACGCGGGCGGCCAGGGCGTGCGCCTCGAGCTCGGTGACGGATCGGTGCTCCCGGAGCTCGAAGCCGCGATCCTCGGCAAGCAGCAGGGCGACAAGGTCGAAGCGACCGTGAAGTTCGGCGAGGACCACCCGCGCGAAGACTTCCGCAACAAGGACGCGATCTTCGCGATCAGCATCAACGGTCACCTCGAGCGCGTGCTGCCCGAGGTCAACGACGACTTCGCCAAGAAGGCGACGGGCGAAGAGACCGTGGACGCGATGAAGACCATGATGCGCACGCGCCTCGAGAAGGCCGCGAAGGAGCGCGCCGAGATGGCCCTCGCGAACCAGATCGTCGACATGCTCAACGAGAAGAACCCGATGGAGGTTCCCGCTTCGCTCGTCGAGCAGCAGCAGCGCCTCCTCGAGAGCGAGTACGTCCAGCGCCTCCGCCGCATGGGCGGTCGCCTCACGCAGGAGCAGGCGGCTGAGATTCAGAAGCAGCTCAAGGCCGACGCCGAGAAGAAGGTCCGCGCGGGCCTCGTCATGGCGGAGATCGCCAAGCGCAACGACCTCAAGATCGAGGAAGCCGACATCGAGAAGGCTTACGAAGAGCTCGCGGCCGAGTCGGGCAAGAACGTCGCGAAGGTGAAGGCCGAGTACCGCGACCCGGCGCGCCAGCAGTTCCTGCTCGGCATGGTCCTCGAAGACAAGGTGCTGACCTTCATCGAGTCGAAGGCCACCATCTCCGACGAATCCTGATCGCTCCGCGGCCGGTCGGCTGCACGCCCCCAATCGTCGGTCGCTCCTCGCTCCAGCTACATCCAGTAGCTATCGCGAGGGCTTCCCTAGCTTGGGAGCGTTCGCTCGCCCGACCGCTCCGCTCCGCATAGCTCTTCGGCCACTATGCGGCGCCGCACCGCTCCGGACACGCCGACCTTGTCCCAGATCGGTGACTTTGCGTGCACATACTCCCAAGGACCGGGCCCATCAGGCGGCGGTCCCGCTCACGCTCCTTCTCGCGCGGATCCCGGTCCTCTTCGTCTGCCTGGTC
>CAIOHM010000473.1 GCA_903858055.1 uncultured delta proteobacterium | reverse complement strand
TCACATCGAAGCGCGCTTGCTCGACGGCGTGCTGAATCATCGCGACGCCGCCGCGGCCGAGCCCCGTGCGGTTCTGCGCCGCGCGGCTCCTCAAGAGGAGCGGCCGGCTGCTCTCGACGGCCATGGCGTCCGCGCTCATCGCCGCGTCTTTGTCCTGCGCGCGCGCGTGAAACGCGGCGAGGCTCGAGAGCGCAAAAGCCAAGGTCGGAGCGATTCGTCGGAGCATGCGCACGAAGGTCGCATTGCCCCACGGCACAGGTCAAGGCACGAGGATGCGCGTCCGCATTCCGCGCCCTCGGTGGCGATTCGGGCGCACGTGGAGCCCTCTCCGCCAGGCCCGCGCGTACCGGCGAGGACCGCGCATCGCCCAACAAAACGAAAACGGCGAACCCCGTAGGATTCGCCGCTCCGATGCGAACGAGGCGAGCCTCGGTCGCGTGCAGACTACATGAGCTTCGCGACTTCGGCCGCGAGATCGTCGGACTTCTTCTCGATGCCTTCGCCGAGCGAGAAACGCACGAAACGGTGGATCGTGACTTCGCCGCCGAGCACCTTGCCGAGTGCCTCGCGCTGCTTGTCGATGGTCGCACCGGGCTCGATGACCGCGTCTTGGCCGAGGAGCGTGACCTCGGTGTACCACTTGGCAACCTTGCCCTCGACGATCTTGGGCCAGGAAGCCTCGGGTTTGCCCTCTTCCTTGAGCTGCGCCGTGAAGATCTCGCGCTGGCGATCGATGTCACCCTGCGAGAGGTCGTTCTTCGAGACCACGATGGGGCTCATCGCGGCGATCTGCATGGAGCACTCGTCGATGAACTTGAGGAACTCGGGCGCGCCCTTCTTGCCCGCCGGGGCCGAAGCCTCGATGAGCACGGCGAGCTTGCTGCCCGGGTGCACGTAGCTGTGGACGATGCCGTCGGCGCTCGTCGCCGCCACGCGCTGCCAGCGACGAACGACGGTGTTCTCGCCGGTCTTCGCGATGAGCTCGTTGCGGACCGCGTCGACGGTCTTGCCTGCGCCCGGGTAGTCGAGCGTGTTGAGGTCGACGCCGTCGGCGGCGCCCTTCGCGACTTCGGTCACGTTCGTGACGAAGTTGCGGAACTCGTCACCGCGGGCGACGAAGTCCGTCTGGCAGTTGACCTCGACGATGAGCGCCGAGCTCGAGTCTGCCGAGACGAAGGTGCGGATTTCGCCTTCGGTCGCCACGCGGCCAGCGCGGTTGGCGGCCTTGACGATGCCCTTCTTGAGGATGATCTCGACGGCGCCGTCGATGTTGCCGTCGGCATCCGTGAGCGCCGCCTTGCAGTCGGCCATGCCGGCCTGGGTGCGCTCGCGCAGTTCCTTGATGAGAGCGGGGGTGATCGCTGCCATGGTCGTTTCCTTAACTAGCTTCTCGAAAGAAGAGGGATTCAGTTCGAGCCTTCGCGGGGACCGCGCGGGCCGCGATCGCCGCGGTCACCACGGTGACCACGACCGAAGCCCTCGCCACCGGCGCCACCGCGCACGGGGACGTCGTCACGCGGCACGTCCTTGCGCTGCTGCGCGCCCTGGAGGACGGCGTCCGCGAGGCGCGACGTGATGAGCTTGATCGAGCGGATCGCGTCGTCGTTGCCCGGGATGACGTACTGGATGAGATCCGGGTTGCAGTTCGTGTCCGTGATGGCGACGACCGGGATGCCGAGCTTGTTCGCCTCGTCGACCGCGATCGACTCCATGGCGGGGTCGATGACGACGATGGCGGCGGGGAGGCCGTTCATACCCTTGAGGCCGCCGAGGTACTTCTCGAGGCGCTCGCGCTCCTTCTCG
>CAIOHM010000472.1 GCA_903858055.1 uncultured delta proteobacterium | reverse complement strand
GTCTTCTGCGCCTCTTGTGCAAGCTGCAAGGAGTCGCCGATGAAGTCGGCGAGATCCTGGACCTCGGAGTCTTGGTAGTAATGCGCGAGGATGACCGCGTTGCGCTCACGCTTGAGCTCGACGATGGCGGCTTCGAGGTCGAGCGGCAGTTCTTTCGCGGTCATGATCGGTCGTTCCCTTGCCCGAAGTTTTCCGAGGGAATACGGTTCTTCATCGAGGCTCTCCCACGGTGGTTAGTGGGCGCGGGCTTCGCTGGCAACCGCTGCGCATGTCGAACCTCGTCTACTCCGGCCCACCGAAGCCGACCTCGCGCGAGCGCCGTGAGCTCCTGCGCCGGGTGCTCAAGCAGACAGGCGTGGGTAAGCTCGTCACGATGCGCGGCCTCTGGCGCATGATCCGCGCGACCGTGACGAACACGCGCACGCCGTCGACGATCTACAGCTTCCACGCGGCGAACGTGCCGGACAAGCCCGCGTTCATCTGGCGCGATAAAATGCACACGTTCGCATCGTTCGACGCGCGTGCGACCGAGGTCGGGAAGGCCTTCGTCGCCAACGGCATCGGGCGTGGCTCGAACGTGCTGCTCATGATGCGCAACCGCCTCGAGTTCATGGAACTGAACGTGGGGGCGCAGCGCGTCTCCGCGCCGGCGTGTAGCGTGTCATGGCGTTCGACCGCCGCGGAGCTCGCGTACCTCGCGCAGTCGAGCGACGCGCGGATGCTCTTCATCGAAGACTCGTTCGAGGAGGTCGCCCTCGAAGCCCTCGAGCGCGTGCCCTCGCTCCCGCGCGAGAAGGTCTTCATCATCGGCAAGTCCCGCCACGGTCTGCGCGAGTACGACGAATTCCTCGCGAGCGGAGCCTCCGTACGCAAGAACGTCGAGCGTGCGGACGTGGGGGCCGCGGTCGTGATTTACACCTCGGGCACGACGGGCAAGCCGAAGGGGGCCGTGCGTACGTTCCCGCGCGAGGCGCTGCCCCAGGCGCTCCGGTTCATCGACCAAACACCGATGACCTCGGACGACGTGCACCTCGCGACGTGCCCGCTCTACCACTCGACCGCGTACGGCTTCGTCTCGCTCTGCGGCCTCTTGGCGACCACGATCGTGATCCTCGACGAGTTCAAGGTCGAGCCCTTCGTCGACGCGGTCGAAAAGTACAAAGTGACCTCGACCGCCGTGGTCCCCACGATCTTGAGTCGCCTGTTGCGCTGGCGCGAGACGACCACCGAGCCCCGGAACCTCTCCTCGCTCAAGGCGGTCTTCACCGCCGGCGCGCCGCTCCCGGGACCCCTCGCGAACGGCTTCATGGACGAGTTCGGCGAGGTGCTCTTCAACCTCTACGGCGCGACCGAGACGGGCATGGTCACGCTTGCGAAGCCGCGGGATCTCCGCGAGGCGCCGGGCACCATCGGTCGCATGGTGCCGGGGAACCACATTCGCTTCATCGGCGAAGACGGAGCGGACGTGCCCCACGGCGGTATCGGGGAGCTCTACGTGCACAGCCCCATGCTCGTGCGGGGCTATTACAAGAACGATCAAGCGACGCAGGAGTCGATGATCGACGGCTATTTCAGCGTCGGCGATCTCGCGCGCGTCGATCCGAACGGCCGCATCTTCATCGAAGGTCGGCGCCGCGACATGATCATCTCGGGCGGCACGAACGTGTACCCGGCGGAGGTCGAAGCGGCCCTCGACGCGCACCCGGCGGTGGAGGAGTCGGCGGTCGTCGGCGTCGCGAACCCGGACCTCGGCGAGCACGTGCGCGCGTTCGTCGTCGTCAAGCAGGGGCGCAGCCTCGAAGAGCAAGAGCTCCGCGCGTTCCTGCGCAAAGAGCTCTCGGGCGTGAAGGTGCCGCGCGAGATCGTCTTCATGCCGGAGCTCCCGCGCAACTTGAGCGGCAAGGTGCTCAAGAACGAGCTCCGCAAGATCATGCTCGCGAGCGACGAAGAGCTCGCGCTCGCCGATCGCGCCAGCGCGCATCTCTCGTCGGCGGCGCTCGTGGCACGGACTCCCACCGAGACATGAGGCGAGGTTTTCGCGTCGCGTGCGGAGTGTTCGCCGCGTGCTGCGCGAGCGGTGTCGCGCACGGGGCTCCCCTGAACACGTGGGGCGCGCATGTCGGCGACGGGGTGGCGGGCACGACGATGTACGTCTACGGCCGCGACGCGTTCGCCGGGTCGCGCTTCGTGAACCCCGTCGTGTACGGCGAGTTCGGGGTCGGTGCGTACCTCGAGATCGACGTCGGCGTGGGCGGAGTCGCGGGAGACGGAGGAGGGGCGCGCGCGTCGCTGTACGAGCTCATGGCGCGCGCGTTCGTCGCGCCGTCGACTGCGCTCGTCCTGCACGGCATCGTCGAGCGCACGTCGGAGACCGTCACCGTGGGCCCCGAACTCCACGGGGTCTACGATCTCCCCGCGGACTGGGACCTGACCGTGAACGCGCTCTGGGCGCCGCGCGTGGGTCCCGGGGCCGTCTCACCGGGGCTCGTCGCGCTCACGGTGGCGCCGGAGTACTACTTTGCGCCGGGTTTTTCCTCGTTCCTGGAGGTCGTGGCGCAAGGCTCGCTCGACGACGTGCGCGCTCCGAACGGCGGGCGCTTCTACGCCGAGCTCGTGCCCGGCGTGGCGATGCGCTTCGGCGCGATGCATGAGGTCTGCACGGGTCTCGGCGTACCGGTTGCGGGCGCTTCCCTTGCGGGCGCGTACGTGGGCGTGTGGTACTCGGTCGCCTCCAGCGGGCTCCCCGTGCGCATCCCTTGAGCGCGGGGTCGCCGGCCCCGGCGCGGTCTCGGGCGCGGAGTTACGTACGCGATTCCGTGGCCACGAGCAGCGTCCCCGACGCCAGCTGCAGGCCGGCACCCACCGCGAGACGCTCGCCCGGCGCATGACGTCCCGACGCGTCCAAGACCACGCGCCACGCGCGGCTCCCGTGCGGCGCCTCGGGCACGACGAACTTCGAGCGTGTGCGGCGGCCGTTCGCGACGAGCAGGAACCCGACGTCGTCGCTCGCAGGCTCGACGAGCACCCAGGCGAGGCGTGGGTCGCCGCTGCGCCAATCGCTCGGGCCCATGCGTGAGCCGTCGGCGCGGTACCAGACCACGTCGCCACGCTCCGGCCCGTGCGTACGGAGCTCGTGCTCATGGCGAAAACATGCATGCTGCATGCGTAGGTCTACGAGGCTCGAAACCCAGCGCGTGAGCTCGCCCTCGCAGGCGTGATCGCGCCAGTCGATCCACGCGAGCGCGTTGTCTTGGCAGTACGCGTTGTTGTTGCCGCGTTGCGTGCGCAAGCGCTCGTCGCCGTGGCTCACCATGGGGGTGCCCGCCGCGAGCAGCAGCGTGCCGAGGAGCGATTTCATGCGCCGCAAACGTTCGGCGGCGATCGCCTTGCGGCGTGTCGGTCCTTCTTCCCCGCCGTTCCAGGAGCGGTTCGAGTCCCAGCCGTCGCGGTTCTCTTCGCCGTTTTGCTCGTTGTGCTTCCGGTCGTAGGCGGTGAGGTCCGCCAGCGTGAAGCCGTCGTGCGCGGTGACGTAGTTGATGCTCGCGGTCGCACCGCCGCGCTCGCGCGTGAAGAGATCCGCCGATCCTGCGAGGCGCGTGGCGAAGTCACCGAGCACGGCGCCATCGCCCACCCAGAACGCGCGCACGGTGTCGCGGAACTTGTCGTTCCACTCGCGGAAAGGCGTACCGAACTGGCCCACGCGGTAGCCGCCGGGGCCGAGGTCCCAAGGCTCCATGATGAGCTTCGTGTCGCGGAGGGAGGAGTCCGTACGAATCGCCTCGAGGAGCCGCGATGGGCCATCGAAGGTGCCCTGGTTGCGCGCGAGCGTCGCGCCGAGATCGAAGCGAAAGCCGTCGACGCCCATGGTCTCGACCCAGTGGCGGAGGCAGTCGAGCACCATCGCCGCGACCTGCGGGTGATCGAGGTCGAGCGTGTTTCCGCAGCCGGAAAAATCCACGAGGCGCGCGCGGTTTGCGCGGTCGGTGCGGTAGTAGCTTCGCCGATCGAGGCCGCGGAAGTGCCACGCCATCCCGTGGCCATGGGCGTCTTCACCGCCCTCTCCCGTGTGGTTGAAGACCACGTCGAGGACGACCTCGAGGCCTGCGTCGTGGAGCGCGTCGACCATCGCGACGAACTCCTCGTTGGCGTGCGCAGGGTTCGCCGCCAGGTGGCGCGACGCCGAGAAGAAGCCGACGGGCGCGTAGCCCCAATAGTTCGTGAGGCCCTTCGTGACGAGGTGCTCCTCGGTCGCCCACTCGAAGACCGGCAGGAGCTCCACGGTCGTGACGCCGAGCGCATGAAAATGCGCGATCATTTCCGGGTGGGCGAGGCCTCCGTAGGTTCCGCGCAGCGCCTCGGGGATGCGCGGGTGACGCATGGTCATGCCGCGCACGTGAGCCTCGTAGACGACCGTGTCGCGCCAGGGCACCTGCGGGCGCGGCGGCGAGCGTCGGCCGAGCCTCGCCTCGTCGACGACGACGGACCACGGTCGTCGTTCGTTGTGCGCGTGCCCACGAAGGTGGGGTTGCTCGACGAACGAACCCTCGAAGGCGCGCGCGCGCGGATCGACGAGGCGCACGGTGGCGTCGTGCGCGTGGCCCTGGGCGCGATCGCGCGGGCCGTCGACGAAGTAGCCGTAGCGGAGGCCGTCCTCGGCGCCGCGAAGAAAGCCGCTCCAAACGCCCGAAGGCGAGGGGTTCATCGCGCGGCGCACCTCGCGCCCGTGCGCGTCGACCGTGGCCAGGGTGACGCTCGTGGCGTGGCCTGCGAAGACGGCGAAGCCAACGCCCTCCGCGGTGACCACGGAGCCGAGGGCGCGGGGCTGCCAGGGGTCGAGCCGTGTCGCCATGCGAGAGAGCTTAGTGAGGAAGCGCGCCGAACCCCAACTCGCGTGCGCAGTTCCGAAGCGCGCGCCGCGGGGGCTTTCGTGCGGTCACGCCTTCGTACGCTTCGTCGCGAGGAGGTGGCCGCGTACGCGCCCGAGAAATTCGCCGAGCGCCTCGTGTTCGAGGAGCCCCTCGATCGGGAGGGGCAGGCGGTTCGTCCAGTTGTGGCCGCCCACGGTGCCCGGCTCGTTCGTGCGCGTGCGGTCGCCGAGGAGCTCCTGCACCTGCACGAGGCAGAGGTTCGACCCCGCTTCGAACAGCACGCGCAGGCGTGCCTCGAGGTTCTCGCCGCCGGCGCGCTCGGCCCATGCGGCGCGGTCTTGCGGGGTGAAGTCGTCCCACCACTGCGTGATCGGCGCCGTGTCGTGCGTGCTCCAGGTGGCGACGCTGAGCGGGTCGAAGCCTTTGGGCTCGCGCAAGAAGCCGCGGCCGTCTTTCTCCCAAGGCAGCACCTTGTAGCCGGGAATACGAAGGTCATGCAGCGTCTTACGCGCCCAATCCGGAATCACTCCGAGGTCTTCCGCGATCACGCGCCCAGCGCCAGCCTCGTCGACCATGGCGCTCAGCACCTTGCGGCCGCGGGCGATTTGTTCGGGCTCGGTCTTCGGGTCGAAGCTCCCCATCTTCTCGCCTGCGCCCTTGGTCCACTGGCGGAAGAGGCCGATCACGTGGTCGACGCGGAAGCAGTCGTAGAGCTTGGCGGCGTGGCGCGTGCGTGTGCGCACCCAGGCGAGATCGGTCGCGTCCATCGCGGCCCAATCGAAGCTCGGGAGGCCCCAGTCTTGGCCCTCGGGCGAGAAGCCGTCCGGCGGTGCGCCGAGGGATCGCGCGCGGTTGAACTCACGCGGGCGGGACCAAGCGTCCACGCTCGCGTGCCCGACGATGAAGGGCAGGTCGCCCATGAGCGCGACCTCGAGCTTCGCGAGCTCGGCACGCATGGAGGCCCACGCTTCGAAGAGGCAGAACTGCTCGTAGCTCGCGCGCGCGACGGCGGCCTTCTGCTCGACGGCGAGCTGCGCCAAGGCCGCAGGTTCGCGGTCACGGAGCTTGCCGAGCCACGTGCGCCAGTCGCCGTTCCGGTGGAGCGCGGCGGAGGCCACGTAGAGCGCGTGGTCGTCCAGCCAGCTGCGCTCGTCTTCGCAGAACTTGGCGAAGGCCTCGCGGCGCTCCGTGGGGGCCTTCTCGAACGCAGCGAACGCCGCCGTGAGCGCGCGCTCCTTGCACGCGCGCACCGAGGTGTAGTCCACGCGCTCCGCGCGGCGCAGGTAGGCGAGCGCGTCCCGGCCGTCGGGGCCGAGGGCCTCCTCGAGGCTGCCCTTCGTGAGCTCCGGGAGCGCTTCGACATCGAGGTAGATCGGGTCGAGCGCGAAGGCCGTGCGTGCGCCGTAGGGGCTCGCCTCGCCAGGCGGCAGCTCGTGCGGCGGGAGAATCTGCACGAGCGAGAAGCCGTGCTTCGCCACGAACGCCGCGAAGGGCGCGACGGCCCCGATCGTGCCGATGCCCCAGTCGCCGCGGCGGCGGAGCGAGAAGAGCGGGACGGTCACGCCGGCGGAGCGAGGGAAGACGGGCGAAGGCACACCTCGCCGTCTGCCACGGCCGTGTGCGCGAGGCAAGCCCGTGCGTAACTCACGGGTGCGTTACTTTTTCGGCGTCGTTTGCGCACTGAATGCGCGGGTCGTGTACGTGTTGCATATACTGCGCTTGTATGTGCATAAGATGCGCCTTGTTTCGCCGTTGTTTCCGGGGGCTCAACCGATTAGGCCCTCGGCGATGCTCGAACGCCCGCTCAAGAACCGTGTCGTGCCGGGGCCGGCTCCGTGGAGCGCCGACTTCTCGACCTGGCGCGCAAGTTGGGCGTCGCTCCGCAAACCTGGCGCGATCGGCGGTGATCTCGTCGCGGCGCTGACCGTGGCGGCCGTGGCGCTCCCGCTGAACCTCGCGCTCGCCATCGCCTGCGAGCTTCCTCCGGTGATGGGCCTCGTCGCGGGAGCGATCGGCGGCGCGACCGCGGCGTTCCTCGGCGGCGCGCCCCTGCAAGTGACCGGCCCTGCGGCCGCCCTCGCGACCATGGTGCTCGCGGTGAACCGCCAGTTTGGCCCGACGGGCGTGGCCGCGGCGGCGCTCGTGGTCGGCGTGACGCAGCTCCTCGTCTACGGGCTCCGCGTGAGCCGTCACCTCGCGAAGCTCCCCGAGGTCGTGCTCGCCGGGTTCACGACCGGTGTCGGCCTCAAGATCCTCGACCAGCAAATCCCCGAGTTTCTCGGCTTCGACTACAAGCTCGCCGAGCTCGCCAAGATGATGCACCGGCCGCACTGGCTCCACGAGGTCTCGTGGCATGCGGCGTTCTGCGGCATCGTCGTCGCCTTCGCGGTCATCGCGCTGAAGCCCTACAAGCGGTTCCCCGCGGCCATCGCAGGCATCGCCCTCGCGACCTTCCTCGCGAGCTACCTGCACTGGGACATCGCGCGCGTGGGCAACGTGCCGAACCGCTTTCCGTCTCCCGCGCTGCCTCTCGTGCGCGAGGACCAGTGGTTCGACCTCATCGTTGCGGCCGTGCCGCTCGGTCTCCTCGCGGCGATCGAGTCGCTCCTCTCGGCGAGCGCCGTGGACCGCATGGCGGGCACCAAGCACAGCTCGGACCTCGAGGTCTTCGGTCAGGGCGTGGCCAACCTCGCGACGTCGTTCGTCGGCGGCATGCCCGTCAGCGGCGTCATCGTGCGCAGCGGCGTGAACGTTCAGTCCGGCGGCACGACGCGCCTTTCGTCGCTGCTCCACGGCGCGCTCCTCGCCTTGGCGATGCTCGAGCTCAGCGGGCCTCTGGCGCAAGTGCCGCTCGCGGCGCTGGCGGGGCTCCTCTGCGTCGTCGGGAGCCGCCTCATCGAGCTTCGGGAGCTCGCACACCTCGTGCGGCACCGGCCCGTCGCAGCCGTCGCCTTCGCGCTGACCGCGGCTGGGACGGTGTCCGGGCACTTGCTCTCGGGGCTCGTGGCGGGCCTCGTGGTCGCCGTCGTGGACGCGCGGCTTGCTGGCGAGGGCCGCGTCGCTGCGGCGAAGGAGACGCTTCCCGAGGACGTGCGCGCGATCGT
>CAIOHM010000471.1 GCA_903858055.1 uncultured delta proteobacterium | reverse complement strand
TGCAGCCGTTTGCTCGGTCTACCTCGTCGAAGGCGACGGCCAAGAGCTCGTCATGCGCGGCAACGTCGGCTTCAGCTCGAAGGCCATCGGTCAGGTGCGGCTCACCGTCGGTGAGGGCATCACGGGCAAGTCGGTCGAATACCTGCGGCCCATCTCGGCCGAGCTCGCGCAGTCGCATGAGGCCTACAAGCACTTCGGCAGCCTCGGTGAAGAGCGCTTCCCGGCGTTCCTCGCCGTGCCGATCCTCGGCAAGAACGGCGCGCTCGGGGCCATCGTCGTGCAGCGAGAGACGCCGGCGTTCGCGAAGGCCGACGTCGAGCTCGCGTGCGCGATCGGATCCATCGTCGCCGGTTACGTGCGCCAGGCGGAGCTCATCGATCGCCAACGCGAGCGTGCCGCGACGCGCGGCGCCGGTGGGGGGACACGCAAGGTCACGCTCACGGGGAGGCCCGTCGTGCTCGGCCGCGTGATGGGCGCGATGGCGGCGATGCGCAGGCCCGCAGCGCACGCCCCGAAGCGAGCGACCGGCGCGACCCCGAAAGAAGAGGCGAAACGCCTGAAGTCCGCCTTCGACGACGCGGCGAAGCTCGTGGGCCGGTGGCAGGCCCGCGCACGCGAGCTCGATCTCGTGGAGGGCGCTGCGTTTCTCGACACCTACGCGCTCATTCTCTCGGACGCCCGCTTGCGCGACGTGGCGCTCGACGAGGTCGCGAAAGGGGAGACGATCGCAAAAGCCTTGGTCTCGGTGGCCCGCTTGGCGACCCGCGCCGCGACCGCCTTTGCGCGCGACGCATTCCTCGAAGAGCGCGCGAAAGACATCGAAGACCTCTGCGACGCCCTCGTCATGATCGCCGCCGAAGACCCGCGCGCGCGCGTGCCCCAGAAGGCCGTGCTCGTCGGCGACAACATCGGTGTCTTCGATCTGCTCGTCTCCGCGCATGCCGAGCCCGTTGCGTTCGTCCTGAGCGAGCGCGCGCAAAGCCCGCGCACGAAGGTGCTCCTCGAGCTCCTTGGCAAGCCTGCTCTCATCGACGTCACGGGGGTCTTCCGCTGGGCTGCGGACGGCGACCTCGCGCTCGTCGACGCCGACCACGGGCTCTTCATCGTGAACCCGTCGAAGAGCGAAATCGCGCTCCTGCGCGAAGAGCGCCGTGAAGCGCGCCGCGACGAGAGCCGCTCGAGCCTCTCCAAACAGAGGATCTCGTGACGACCGCCCGCAAAGGGCCGCGCCACTTCGGCCTCCCCTTTGCCGAGCTCGTCGTTGCGTACGGGTGGGCCACGCTCTTCGTGGTCGTCGGCGTGCTCGTGCTCCTGGCCGATCGTGGTCAGCTCACGCCTGGCCTCGCTCGCCTCCTGCGCGGCAACCCCGACGCGCTCGGCCCCCGTGCGTTTGCGGCGCTCTTGCTCGTCTCGGGCGTCGGCACGGCGTTGCGCGCGCGGCTCTCGGGCGTCGTCGTCGACGACGAGCGCTTGGTCGTGCGAACCTCCACCTTCCTCGGCCTGCCTCGCGTGCGCATGGCGTATTGGGCGGAGCTGCGCGGCGCGGTCATCCGCGAAGGACGCATCGACCTCGTGCAGTTCGACGGCTCCTCGTTCCTGCTCCCGGCAACGGAGAGGGCCGCCGCCTGCGAGGCCGAGGTTCGCGAGCGGCTCGGGCGCTTCCATGTCTCCGTCGCGAGCGCGCGCGACGAGTCGTGAAGTCGCCGCCAGAGCGTGTCTTTTCCGGCGCGCTTTTCGGTGGCTCGCGTATCCTGCCGGCTCCACCGAGGTAAGACCGTGCAATTCATCGATCCATCGACCCCGAAAGAAGAGTTCGGCTGGTACTCCCCGCACCTGGGCATGCACATGCCGATCGTGCGCTACGGCAACTGGGGACGTGCGCTGCTCCTCTTCCCGACCGCCCAGAGCGATCTGTACGACTGCGAGCGCTTCTTCCTGATCAAGGCCATCGAGCACCTGATCCACGAGCGCCGCGTGTCTGTATTCTGCATCAACACGATCAACGACATCTCGTGGATGAAGCGCGACGTGCCGGTGCCGGAGAAGGGGCGCCGCCAAGCGCTCTTCAGCGGCTACGTGGAAGAAGAGGTGGTGCCGCACATCCGCCGCGTGCTGCAGGACCCGAACGCGCGCCTCGGCTGCGCCGGCGCGAGCTTCGGTGCCTTCCACGCCACCAACGCGATGTTCCGCCGCCCCGACATGTTCGACTCGCTCATCGCGATGAGCGGCTTCATGGAACTCGGCGAGTACTACCTGAAGGGCTACTCGGACGAGAACATCTACTACAACAACCCCGGCTGGTACGTGCCGCAGCTCCCCGAGAGCCCGGGCCTCGATCTTCTCCGTCACCACTCGCAGATCCACATCCTCACGGGCCAGGGCGACTACGAGATGCCCGACGCGTCGCGCCGCTTCGCCGCGAAGCTCGCCGCCAAGGGGATCCCCTGCAACCTCGACGTGTGGGGTTGGGACGTGAACCACGACTGGGTGTGGTGGCGCCGCATGCTGCCGCTCGTGCTCGGCGAGCGCCTCCAAGGCTGGTGATCCCATGAAGCTCCGCTCGCCCGCGCTCGCCGCGTTGCTCGCTCTTGCCGTCGCTCGCCCTGCCCTCGCCGAGGGCAGCGGGCTCGACGTCATGATCGATCGCGCGGCGGACCGGGCGAGTGTCGAGCGCCGCGTGCAAGCGGTCGGCGGACTCATTGCGGGCGCTTCGCTGCTCGTGGGCGGCAAGGCGCTCCTCGACCACACGAGCAGTGAAGACGCGAGCGATCGCGCCGCGGGCTACGTGCTCGTCGGTACGGGGGCCATCGCGCTCGCCTCGGCTCCTTTCGCCTTCTTCGGAACTTCCCCGGTCGAGCGCCTCGCCGAAGAGGTCCGCGTGGTGCCCGGCGCTCCGAGCGACCCGCAACGCCTCGCGCGCGTGGATCTCCTCGTGGAGCTCGCCGCGGACCAAGAGGCTCGCGCCCGCTACGTCGGCGCCTGGAGCTCGGGCGTGGTCGGCGCCCTCTTCCTCGGGCTCTCCATCCACGAAGGCATGAACGAAGAGACCGACTCCACCGCGCGCCTCGTGCGCTCGGTCGGTTACGGAGCAGGTGCCGCAGCTTCGGTGGTGCGAGCGTTGCTCTTGGCCAAGACTCCAGGCCCCGTGGGTGTCCTCGCCGACGACTGGTTCGTCGCGCGCGCCGCGGGTGCACCGCTCGGCGCACCGCCGCCCGCACCGTCGAGCCTCGTCTCGAGCTTGGCCGTGGCGCCGCTCGGAGCGGGTGTGTCGCTCACGGGGGCGTTCTAGCCGTGGGCGTTCCTCTCTACCGCGTGCGCATCGATCGTCAGGGTGCGGTGCGCTTCACGCTCGACCTCCACGAACTCGAGGGGGCTCCGTCGCTCGATCTCGAGGTCTCGACCTGGGTCGCCGGCGCGTACGCCTTCTTGCGCTACGGGCGCGATCTCTTCGACCTCCGCGCGGTCGGCGCGAGCGGCGAAGAGCTCGTCGTCGAGCGGCAGGGCCTCAGCGGTTTTCAGGTGCGGTCGCCCGCCGGTGCGCCCATCGAAGGCGTCTTCCTCTCGGGCACCGTGCAGGCGCGCGACGCGGCCTGGGGCGAGCTTGCCGGCGTGTTGCGTGACGACGGCGGCATTCTGCTTCCGACCGCGTTCCCCGTCCTGCGCGGTTACCAGGGCCCCGTCGACGTGCTCGTCGAGGCCGGTGAGGGGCGGCAGGTGCTCGTCGCGGGCGTCTCCCAAGGATCGCCTGCAGAGGCGCGCGCGCTCCGCTTCGAGACCTTCGACGCGTGGCTCGACACGCCGCTGGTGATCGGTTCACCGACGGTCCTCGTGCGCGAGGTCCGCGGCTGCCGCTTCGAGCACGTCTTCTGCCAGAAGAGCATCGGCTTCGAGACCGAGGTCGAGGGCTTCGTCGATGAGCTCGTGCGCATCGCCGAGAGCTGTCACGACCTCTTCGGCGCGTTTCCCTTCGAGCGCTACACGTGGGTCATCTCCTTCGACCCGCGCGACCACTGGGGCCTCGAGCACAAGCACGGCACGATGATCGCGATCGGCGAAGACGCGCTCATCGACGAGGAGCAGCGTTTCGCGGCGCATCGCGTGGCCGCGCACGAGCTCTTTCACTCGTGGAACGTCTGGCGCCTGCGCCCGAGCGGCTTCCTCGGGGCCTCGCGCACCGAGGGCGGCTTCACGGACGCGCTGTGGCTGTGCGAAGGTGTTACGCGGTATTACGAGTTCTTGCTGCTCGTGCGCGCGGGCCTCATGGACCCCGCGCGTGTCGTCGAGAACGTGGTCGCCTTCGCGAAGCACCACATCGCGCGGCCTGCGTACGCGCACACCACGCTCGTCGACTCCTCGCTCGCGACCTTCCTGAACCACACGCGCTGGGCCGGAGCCTGGAACGCCACGCTCGACTACTACGACGGCGGCATGCTCGTGGCCTTCGAGCTCGACGCGCTGCTGCGCACGCGCCACGCGACCTCGCTCGACGAGGTCTTCGTCGCCTTCTACCGCGCCTTCGAGGAGAAGCCGGGCTTCGACACCGCCGCCTTCGAGCGCTTCGTCAACGAACGCGCCCCGGGCGCCGGTGAGTGGCTGGCGCGCAAGGTTCGTCAGGCGGGCACGCTCGACGTGGCGGGCGCGCTCCAGAGCCTCGGCCTCGAGGTCGAGCGCAAGCCGCGCGCGCGGGTCGGCGTGGTCTTCGAGAAGGGCAGCCTCGCGCTCGGTCAGGTGCTCGAGGGCGGAGCGGCATACGAAGCGGGCCTCGCGCCGGGCGACGAGATCGTGAGCATCGACGGCTACCGTGCGACGCCCAAGGCGTTCGGCTGGGCCGTGCAGCGCGCGCAGATGCTCCGCGTGGTCATCAAGCGCGGCCATCGCTTCCGCGACCTCGAGCTCCGCTCCCGTTACGTCGACGAAGTCACCGGCGTGCGCGTGGGCCCCTCGTTCGGAGCGGCGGGGCGATCGCTCTTCGGCGAGAAGAGCGCCGCGTGGGTCGAAGGCCAGCGGCTCCCCCTGACTCACTACGACAATTTCCACGGCACCGAGCCGATTCACTGAGAGCAAGAAGGCAAGCCATGGCAACCGAAGCCCCGACGATTCTCTGCATCGCGTCCTACTTCAAGGGCGACCGCTTCATGATCGAAGCCGCCGCCAAGGGCGCGAAGGTGTACCTGCTCACGCTCGCCAAGTTGCTCCGTGATCCCTGGCCGCGCGGCGCCCTCCAAGACGTCTTCGCGCTCCACGATTCGCCGAAGCGCGAAGACTGGATCAACACCGTGAGCTACCTCGCGCGTAGCGTGCCCTTCGATCGCATCGTGGCCCTCGACGACTTCGACGTCGAGACCGCGGCCATGCTTCGCGAGCACTTCCGCATGCCGGGCATGGGCGACTCGACGGCGCGCAACTTCCGCGACAAGCTCGCGATGCGCACCACCGCGAAAGATGCGGGAATCCCCGTGCCGGATTTCACCGGCCTCTTCCACGACGACGCCGTCGGGCGCTTCTGCGAGCGCGTGCCTCCCCCGTGGATGCACAAGCCGCGCTCGGAGGCTTCGGCCGTCGGCATCACGAAGGTGAAGAGCCCGCAGCAGCTCTGGGACCTCCTCCGTGGCCAAGGCGACAAGCGCTCGTACTACCTGCTCGAGCGGTTCCTGCCGGGCGCGGTCTTCCACGTGGACAGCCTCGTGGACGACGGAAAGATCGTCTTCGCGGCCGCGCACCAGTGCGGTACGCCCCCGTTCTCGGTCGCGCACGGCGGTGGCATCTACACGTCGTACACGTTGCCGGAAGGATCCGACGACGAGAAGGCGCTCCTCGCGCTCAACGAGAAGCTCATCCCCGTGCTCGGCCTGAAGCGCGGCTCGTGCCACGCGGAGTTCATCAAGGGCGCGGACGGCGTGATCCACTTCCTCGAAGCGGGCGCGCGCGTCGGCGGTGTTCATATCGCCGAACTCGTCGAGTGCACGCGCGGGCTGAATCCGTGGGCAGGCTGGGCCGAGATCGAGGTCGCGTACCTGCGCGGCGAGAAGTGGAAGGCCCCCGCAGGCTTCCGCAAGCACGGCGCGCTCATCAACACGCTCGCTCGTACGGAATCTGTAGACTACAAGAAGCTCGGTCTCGAGGGCATCGCCTACGAGGTGCAGGAGAAGTACCACGCGGGCCTCGTCGTCACGGCGGACACCCACGAAGAGATGTGCGCGCGACGTGACGCCGTCGTCCGGAAATTCCAGGCAGAGATCACCGCGGTCCTGCCTGCGCCCGACAAGCCGAACCACTGAACCTCGCCCTCGAGAGCGAGCCCCGAAGGAACCCATGAACCGGTCCGAGCGCGTCCTCTTCAACGCCCGCTGGAGCGAAGAGCTCTTCGATTCGTACCGCACGCGCCTCGAGAAGCAGGTGGGGCCGATTCCCTTCCAGCTCGCCGAGACGCCGTTCTTCATCTCGCGCGAACTGCGGGAGTTCCTCTTCTCGAGCGCCACGGCGATCGTCGAAGAGCTCGCGGAGCCGAAGCTGCTCGCGGAGCTGCGCAAGGCGGTTCCCGAGCGCTTCTTCGTGCGCGGCGAGCCGGCCCTCCCGGACTGTGCGCAGGTCGACTTCGCGGTCGTGCAGAACCCGGACGGCTCCTTCGAAGGGCGCGTCGTCGAGCTGCAGGCCTTCCCCTCGCTCTACGCCATGATGACGCTCATGGCCGACGCGTGGGCCGACGAGCTCAACGCGTTCCCGGAGCTCGCCGGTTCGTGGACCGCGTTCAACGGCAAGACGCGCGCCGAAGCCCTCGAGCAAATGCGCCGCGTGATCGTCGGTGACCACGACCCGCGCGAGGTGGTGCTCGTCGACCTCGAGCCCGAGGAGCAGAAGACCGTTCCGGACTTCGTCACGACGCAGCTCTTCTTCGGTGTGGAGTCGTGCTGCATCACGAAGATCGAGCGTGAGGGTCGCGAGCTCTATCGGCGAACCGCGGCGGGCGAGCGCGTGCGCATTCGGCGCATTTACAACCGCGTGGTCTTCGACGAGCTCGAGAAGAAGGGCGTTGCGGCGCCGTTCGCGTGGGGCGACGACCTCGACGTCGAGTGGGCCTCGCACCCGAACTGGTACTGGATCTGGTCGAAGTACGCCTTGCCGTACGTGAAGCATCGCGCGGTGCCCAAGGCGACCTTCGTTCACGAGCTGCGCGAGGTTCCCGCAAACCTCGGCGACTACGTCCTCAAGCCGCTCTTCTCGTTCGCCGGTGCGGGCGTGATCCTCGAGCCGACCGCCGCCGACCTCGCGGCGATCCCCGAGGAGGAGCGCAGCGGGTGGATCCTCCAAGAGAAGATCACGTACGCGCACGCCTTCGAAGCCCCCGACGGCGGGGCCGTGAAGGCCGAGATCCGCGTGATGCTCCTGCGCGACGCGCCGGGCGACCTGCCGAAGCCGCTCCTCTGCCTCGTGCGTCTCTCGCGAGGAAAAATGCTGGGTGTCGACTTCAACAAGGGCTTCCGCTTCGTGGGTGGCTCGGTCGGCATGTGGCGCGACTGAGCGCAGTTGAAGGGGATCGGCGCGCGCGGTACGGTCTGCGCATGCGTACTCTCTCCGCTCTCCTGGTGTCGGGTGTGTTTCTCGCGGCGTGCTCATCGAGCTCCGGCTCGAGCTCGGGCGGCGGAGCGACCCTCGGCGACGGCCTCAACTACCCGTCGGACATCGGAGGCACGAAGGCCTCTTGTGCCGGGGCCGCCTCCGGAGACAAGCCCACGCAAGCGTGCGTCGACTGCCAGGTGAGCAAGTGCAAGGCGCAGCTCCAGGCGACGATTGGCACGAACCCGAGCAGTTTCGGCGGCGCGTGCGCCTCGCTCTACGCGTGCATCTGCGCGTGCAGCCCGACCGACGACACGTGCGCCTTCGGCTGCGCCTCCCGCGCGGACGCCGCGTGCCAGGCGGCGAACCGGGCGGCCGGCGATTGCCGCGATGCGAATTGCAGCCAGGTCTGCGACTGAGCGTCTTGCCGCGGAGACCTTGCATCCACGCGGTGTGCGCCGCGCTTCTCGTGAGCGGGTGCCACCGCGCGCTGCCCGCTGGCGACGAGCAAGGCTTCGACCTGCTCGTGATCGCGCCGCACCCCGATGACGAGTCGTTGATGGCCGGGCCGCTCCTCGCGCGCGCGAAGGCGCGTGGCGAGCGGGTCGCCGTGGCCGTGGTGACGAATGGCGACGCCGCATGCGCGACGAGCGGCTTCGTGCGCGAGCGCGAGACGCTCGAAGCCATGGCGATCGCGGGGGTTCCGCGCGAGCAGGTGCACTTTCTCGGCTACCCAGACGGGGCGGTCGAGCTCCTCGGTGGCGAGCCGCTGGGGGTGCGCCGCCGTGACGCTGCGGGCGCGTGTCAGGTGGGTGATACGACGTATGCATCAGTGAAAGACGGTGTGTATACGGTGTCGTATCAGCGTACGTCTTCCGAGCAGCGCTACGTGCGCGCGGGGCTCCTCGGGGATCTCGCGTGGCTCCTCGAGCGTTACCGTCCGCGTCGCGTCGTGACGGCGCACCCGGCTGACGATCACCCCGACCACGCCGCGACCGGCCTCGCGGTGGTGCATGCGATCGAGGCGGCGCGCGTCCCCGCGCCGAGGCTCTCGTTTTCCTTCGTGCACGTCGGGCCCGATTACCCGTCGGACGACGGCGTTGGCGCTGCCGGGGTCGCGCGTCCCGCCGAGGCGATGCGCGCGCTCCCCGAGGAATTTCGGGCGCTCGCCGTCGAAGAGCGCGTGCCGTGGAGCGACGCTTCACCGCTCGTGATGGGGCCGATGCTGGCGAGCTACCGGTCGCAGCTCGGGGCGAACGTCGCCACGAATTGGCTTCAGAGCTTCGACCGCGCCGACGTGCCGCTCTTCCCGAGCCCGTTTCGCTGCGAGGGGTCGCCCCGCCGCTGCGACGACCCGCGCTTCGCACCTTCCGCCGATGCCGAGCCGCGCGTGGCGGCGGACGCGCCGACGGGCTGGCCCGCGCTCGAGCCCGTGCTCCTCCCCCTCGGCGAGGGAATCATCGTGCGCGCCGGCGCGAAGCACTACCGGTTTTGCCATCGGGCGCACGCGCGCGACGGTGCCGAGCTCCTGGTTCACGACCTCACGAACGGCGTGGAGCTCGAGCGGCGCTTCGCAGGGCTACGCTACGGCGCCGTCCGCGTGCGTTGGGTCCCCGCGGCACCCGGCGTCGCAGAGCTCGACGGAGCCGACGCGCGCGGCACCTTCGGACGCCGCCTCGTCGCGATGCGCGGCCCGATGACCGTGGCCCGCGCGACGACCTGTGCAGACGTTCCGTAGGCCTCCTGCTTTCGCCGGCCTCATGTGCCGAAATGAACGCGGAAAGGCGACCGCGAAGTTGTCGCGCCCCGAGACTTGTGCAAATCGGCGTCCCCGTTGAATAGGCGCCGGTTTCCCGACGTCTCACCCCCGCCGCCATGTCTGAGGTCTCCCTTTCCTCGGTTGCTTTCACCCCCTCCGGGTCCTTTTCGGACGCGGAGGTCCACGCTGCACGCACGGAAGAGCCGCTCCCGCACCGCGGCGTCACGCCGCTCCCGCTCAAGACCGCCGCGCTGCGCTCGGTCGTGCACGTGGCCATGCCGCCAAGCGGCGAAGTGCGCCGGAGCCCGTGGTTCGACATCGTCGCGAAGGGCGCGATCATGCTCGGCCTCGCCGCGGCGTTCGGCATCGCGCTCGCGCGGAACCAGAACCCGTTCTTCGTGACCGCGCCGGCCGGTGAGTCCCTCACCGCCGCGACGATCTTCTGGAAGCTCCTCGGCTTCGTGGGCACGGCGTACTTCTTCCTGACGATCTACTTCGCCATGCGTTACCGCGCGGTGGAGTCCCTCGCCGACGCGAAGCTCCCGAAGCTCACGGTCGTCGTGCCGGCGTACAACGAGGGCCCCATGGTCCGCGTGTCGCTGCTCAGCGCACTCGAGAACCGCTACCCGGCCGATCGCCTGGAAATCCTGGCGATCGACGACGGCTCGACCGACGACACGTGGGAGCACATCCAGGCCGTCGCCCGCGCGTTCCCGGGCCGCGTGATCCCCGTGAAGCAGCCGAAGAACGGCGGCAAGCGTGAGGCGCTCCGCACGGGCTTCGAGCGTGCCACGGGCGAGTTCATCGTCACGGTCGACAGCGACTCGCAGCTCGAGCCCGACGCGCTCCGCAACATCGTGGCGCCGATGCTCGTCGACGAGCGCGTTCACGCGGTGGCGGGCAAGGTGCTCGTGCTGAACCGCTACGAGAACCTCTTCACGCGCTTCCTCTCGGCGCGGTTCTTCGTGACCTTCGACCTCCTCCGCGCCGCGCAGTCGCGCTTTGGCGCCGTGCTCTGCACCCCGGGCGCGCTCTCGGCGTACCGCACGAGCGGCGTGCGAGAGGTCCTGAACGATTGGGCCACGCAGACCTTCCTCGGCGCGCCCTGCACCATTGGCGAAGACCGCGCCCTCAACACGTGGCTCCTCCGTCAGGGGTACCGTGCGGTCTACCAGGCGAACGCGATCGTCCGCACGATCATGCCCACGGACTTCAAGCGCATCACCAAGATGATGACGCGCTGGGAGCGTGGCAACATCCGCGAAGACCTCGTGATGCTCCCGGTTCTCGCGACGAACTGGCGCCGCGAAGACCGCTTCTGGCCGACCTTCGAGATCCTCCTCGAGATCATGCAGTACCCGGCCGGCTACCTCGCCTTCGCGATGTCGATCCACCACTTCGTGCAGCAGCCGGCGGACCTCGCCCGCGTCGCCGTGAGCCTCGGTGTCGGCGCCCTGATCCAGTCGCTCTACGCGCTCCGCTCCGAGCGCAGCACGGACTTCGTCTACGGCGTCGGCTACGCGTTCTGGGCGTTCCTCGGCCTCCAGTGGATCAGCCCCTATTCTCTCCTCACGCTCCGCGACGGGCGCTGGATGACCCGCTAGCGCTCCGCGGTCCGGTGGCTGCACGCCCTGGATCGTCGGTCGCAGGATGCTCGGCGTACAGAGAGTACGCCTGCGCTCCGCTCCCTAGCTCCAGGGCGTTCGCTCACCGGCCCGCTCCGCTCTTGGCGGCGCGGGCTTCTCTGTTTCACGCGGGACGGTGGGCCCGGCGACTTGGGACGGAGAGATTGGGGAGAGCGGAGCGATCGGGGGAGAGCGGAGCGGTCCGAGGGATCGGAGGGATCGGAGGGATCGGAGGGATCGGAGGGATCGGAGGGATCGGAGGGATCGGAGGGATCGGAGAGATCGGAGCGGTCGGGGGAGACCGGAGGGATCGGAGGGATCGGGCGATCGGAGCGATCGGGACGTCGGGAGATCGGAGATCGGAGATCGGAGATTGAGAGATTGGTGATCGGAGATCGGAGATCGGAGGATCGGGG
>CAIOHM010000470.1 GCA_903858055.1 uncultured delta proteobacterium | reverse complement strand
GGGCGTTGAACGTGACGGCGTTTTGCTTGTAACTCCGAGCGAAGGAGACGAGCGCGTCGACGAAGGCCTCGACTTTGCGGTGGAGCACCGTCGTCCCCCCAACTTCGATGAAGTAGTCGGCGCAGATCGTCGAAAGTAAGCTCGTGAACCTGGGCTCGTCGAACCCCCATGGGCTCCAGAGCGCCGAGTATGCGGTCGGCTCCGTCCCCTCGCGATTCACAGTGCCGAAGTCGATGAGCTCCGCGGCGCCCTGGGCGTCGATCATCGCGTTCTGGGTCTTGATGTCGAAGTGAAACAGTCCCTTGCGGTGCAGGTCCCGAATCTGTCGGTAGAGGTTGATGAGGGCGCGGCTCTTGAGTCGGTCAACCGCGACCGGACGGGTCGTCCGGTCCTTGAGCCAAGGATGAACGAAGGTCCCTTTGTTCAGGCTGTCGAGCCACGCCTGCATGCTCGTCCCATTCACGACGGGCATGAAAACGTAGGCAAAACCGGGGCGGCCGCGTGCCGGCGGCTTCACATAGAGCGTAAACTCGCTCCAGCCGTTTACGACCATGAGCGTGACGACTTCACACGCGACCGTACGCAACGCATTGGCGGCGTTGTCGGGATCGTTGTCGTCCGCCCATTTGAAGTCGACCTTCTTGACGACGTAGCCGCGGGACGCGGCGTCACCGTACCCCTTGACGACCCCGAAGCCGCCTTGTCCGAGCTTGACCGCGTTCTTCGTAGGGCCGAACGTGGCCACGAGGCGCTCCTGTGCTCCGCGGCGCCCGTGGTCGACGATGTCGACCTGCGACGTGGGCATCGCCTCGCAGTCGCGCAGCTTCACCCGGAGTTCGAAGTACTGCTTCATGGCGTGGCCGTGACGATACCGGTCCCGAGCAACGAGGGGAAGCGTCGCTCCGGTGCGTATCGAGCAGCCCTCTTGACGCGGATCCGGGGATCGCCGAAGAGCCTGCAAATGGCCGATGTGCGCTCGCTCCCGCCTCCGAACGACTCGCGCGCGCTCGTGCGTGAGCTGCGCGCGCTCGCCGGGCCGGCCATCGCGACGAGCGTGCTGCACACGTTGGTGTTCGCCGTCGACCGTGCGGTGCTCGGGCACGCGGCGGGGCCGTGCCTCGCGGCCATGCAGATTGCAGGGAACCTCGAGTGGTCGATCGCCTCGGTGTTCTCGGCCTTCACCGTGGGCACGGTGGCGCGCGCGGGGTTTCATCTCGGCGCTGGCGCCCCCGAGCGGGCACGGGCCGTCGTACGGCTCTCGTTCGCCTGGGCGATCGGCATGGGATCCCTCGTTGCGGCGCTCGGGTTTTTCCTGGCCGCGAACCTGCGCGTGATCTCGCCCGCGGCCTCGGAGCCCGTGCTCGCGGCGGCACGCGCGTACCTCGAGCCGACCCTCGCGGTGGCGCCCGCGCAGTTCCTCGCGCTCACCGCGCTCGCCACGCTCCAGGTGCACGGCGACACACGAACGCCCTTCGTCGTGGGCGTCGCGACGAACGCCGCGCACCTCGTCTTGGTGTGGGCCATGGCGCTCGGGCACTTGGGCTTCGCGGCGGGGGGCTGTGCAGGCGCGGGGCGGGCGACGGCGCTCACGTTCCTCGCCGAGGCGGTCGTCCTCGTGCTCGTCGTGTTCGCGCGAGGGCTCTTCCGCGGTGCGAGCTCTATCCGCTCGGAACAGCACGAGTTTTGGCGGGTCGCCGTTCCCACCTTCGGCGAGCGCACGCTCTACCACGCGGGTTACGTGACCTTCGTCGCCGTCATCGGCCGCATGGGCGACGTGGTCATGGCGGCGAATCAAGCGATGCTCACGCTCGAGGCCATGTGCTGGCTCTCCGCCGACGGTCTCGGCATCTCGGCGGCGAGCCTCGGCGCGCGTCTCGTCGGGGCAGGCCGCGTCGACGACGCGCGCCGCTGCGCTTCGCTCGCAGCGCGTGACGCGGTGGCCGTGCTCGTCTCGGTGGGTGTGCTCGGGTGGCTCTTCGGCGATCAGCTCTTGCCGCTGGTCTCGAACGATCCCCTGGTGATCGCCGAGGCAAAGCGCACGCTCGGTATGCTGCTCCTCGTGCAGCCCTTCATGGCGATGGGTACGGTCTACGGCGACGCGCTCCGGGGCGTGGGCCAGACGAAGGTCGTGCTGCTGGTCTCGTCGCTCTCGGCGCTCGTCGTGCGCGTGGGGGCGGTCACGCTGTTCGGCCCCGTGCTCGGCCTCGGCTTGCCCGGCGTGTGGCTCGGCTCCACGAGCGACTGGATCGCGCGCACCGTCGCGTACCTGACCCTCGGGCGGCGCACCTGGGCGAAGCTCGAGGCCGAGAGCCGAGCGCGAGAACGCGCAGGGAATTCGCTCGAAGTCGCCGCTTGAACCGCGCGGCTCGGCGGAGAGGGCCCGGGGCCTCGGTCACGCGTTCGCGGCGAGGGTCTTCGGGCCCACGAGGGCGCCGCTCGGCGTGAGCACGGGGCCGAGGTGCGCGCGCGCGCATGCTTCCGCGAGGAGGCGCGCGAGCGGATCGTCGTCGCCGTAGGCCGCGATCACGAAGACCGCGGCGCAGCGTCGTGCGAGCACGTCGAGGCCTCCGCCCGCTCGACCGCTCGAGACCGCGCGAGCGACGAGGGCCTGGTCTCCTTCGGTCGCCGCGCGCAGCAAGAGCGCGCGAGTTCCCTGCAGATCGCCTCGCTTGATCGCGACGGTCGCGCCGTCGAAGTCGCGGGCGGGCGCTTCGAGTTCGCGCCGCGCCTCCATGGATCCGAGCCTTGCGCCGAGGTGCCGCTCCGCCGCTTCGTCGAGGTCGCGCAGGTGGAGCCCACCGGCGGCGGGCCGCTGCGCGAAGACGAGGAACGCGACGGGGAAGGGCGGAGAGGACTCGGGGCGGCCGCACGCGTCGAAGGCGCCGGGAAATCGTTCGGGCAGCGTCGCGGTCTCCACGAACCGGGCTATAGCAGCGGGCGCCATGGCCACGCCGATCTTCGTCGACACGCACTGCCACCTGGATTCGCACTACTTTCCGGAGGGCGCGGACGCCGTGATCGCCCGCGCGCGCGAGGTCGGCGTGGGCGGCTTCGTGTGCATCGGCGTCGGCGACAAGATGCGCGGCGCGCGTGACGCCATCGCGCTCGCGGAGCGCATTGGTCCGAGCGTGGTGGCGACCGCGGGCGTGCACCCGCACGACGCGGGCGTGATGGACGACGACGTGCGCGCGGAGCTCGCGGCGCTCGCGACGCACCCGCGCGTGGTGGCCGTGGGCGAGATGGGCCTCGATTACCACTACGACCACGCGCCGCGCGAGCTGCAGCGGAGCGTCTTTGCCGAGCAAATCGCCTTGGCGAAGCGCGTGCGCAAGCCCATCGTCCTCCACACGCGCGAGGCCGCGGAGGACACGCTCGCGATCCTCGAGGCCGAGGGCGTGCGCGAGGTCGGCGGCGTCGTCCACTGCTTCAGCGAAGACCGCGCCTTCGCGGAGCGCGCGCTCGCGATGGGCATGCACCTCTCGTTCTCCGGCATCGTGACCTTCAAGAACGCGAAGAGCATTCACGAGGTCGCGGCCTGGGCGCCGCTCGATCGCATCCTCGTCGAGACCGACGCGCCTTACCTCGCGCCGATTCCGTTTCGCGGAAAACCCTGCGAACCGGCGCACGTGGTCTACACGGCGAAGCGCGTCGCGGAGCTCCGCGGCATCGCGCTCGAGGAGCTCGCGGAGGCCACGACGGCGAACGCGTCCAAGCTCTTTGCCTTGGCACCGGCCTCGTGTTGAGTAGGCCCATGCGGTCGCTCGTCATGCTCGCCCTGCTCCCGTTCGTCGCCCTCGTTGCGTCGTGCGGCAAGTCCACGTCGGCCGGTGCCGAGGGACCCTCCGTCGATGCGAGCGCGCCGGCCGATGCGGCCCTGACCTTGGATTCTTCCGCACCGACGGGGGATGCGGCGACACCCGCGGGCGACGGCTCGACCCCGGGCAGCGGCAACGCGTGTGAGGTCCTCGGAGGCCTCTGCCTCGGGCAGGCGAGCGTGTGCACGAACGGCGGCGGCACCGTGAGCGCCGCGGGGGCCTCGGGCTGCGTCTTCAGCGACGGCGCGGGCGTCTGCTGCATTCCGCCGGCCGCGCAGGCCACGGGCACGGACTGCCGCTCCCACGGCGGCCTCTGCGCGCCCATCGCAGGCTGCAATTTCACGCACGGAAACTTCGCGCCGCCGAGCTGCACGGGACTTGGCGTGGGCGTCGTGTGCTGCGTTCCCCAGAAGATCTGTGGCGAAGAGACCGTTGCATGTTGCAACGACATGACCACCTTCCGCCCCGCGTGCGACCGCGGCACCTTCGTGTGCACGATCTCGGGCACGACGCTGAAGCCGCGCGAGCAGTGTCCGTGAGCGCTCGTCGGCCCACGCCCAAAACGTAGACCCGCCCCACGCGCTTTGCGGTACGCTCGCGCGCATGGTCCGTGAGCCGCGCACTTCCGCCCTTCGCTCCCTCCGCGCTGCGCTGGCGCTTGCTGCGCTCCTCTTCGTGTTCGCGCCGAAGGCAGCAAATGCGGGCGAAAACCTGAACGTGCAGGACTGGCTCGCGCGCCCCGGCGTGCGCCTCGTGGCCGTGGAGTTCTACGCCACCTGGTGCAAGCCGTGCATGGACGCGATGCCGCGCTGGAAGGCGCTGCGCGAGAAGTACGCGGCGCAGGGGCTCCGGGTCATCGTGGTGAACACGCAAGACCCGGACGGCGGCTGCCGCGCGCTGCCCTTCGTGCCAGACGACTCCGTGTGCGACCTCGAGGGCCACGTGGCCGACTCGCTCCGGCTCCAGGGCAAGCTCCCCTCCGCGTTCTTGTGGAGCTGGCAAGGGAATTTGCTGGTCTCGAAGGGGCACATCGAGGAGGTCGAGAAGGCCGTCGAGGCGTACTTCCAGGCCGCGCCGCGCGTCGTCGTCGAGCCCTCGCCGGAGGTCGACGCGAGCCTCGCGACCCTCGTGCGCGATCGCCTCGCCGATGACGGGAAAGTACAAGTACTCGCGAGCGCCGAGGAGCAGGCCGCGATCGAGGCCGCGAAGAAGGCGCAGCTCGGCGCGCGCTACGACGAGCGCCTCCAGTGCGAGATCGGCAAGGAGGTGCCGCCGAACACGCTCCTCAAGATGAGCCGCGTGTCCCAGGGACAGAGCGCGTACCTGAACCTCGGCCTCTACGACCTCGCGGGCGGTTGCCTCCTCGCGAGCGCGAGCAGCGAGTGGTCCGCGGACGCGCGCGCGACGACGCGCGACGTGACGGGCAAGCTCCTCGCCAAGCTCAAGCGCCCGGACGGCCTCCAGTGGCCGACGTCCCGCGTGGTCGAGCGCTCGGCGAGCGACCGGGCGGACGACGGCGGCGCGTGGAAGCGCGGCGCGGGCTGGTGGACCCTCGGCACCGGCGCGGCGCTCCTCGCGACCGGCGCGACGTTCGCGGTCCTCGCGAAGGCGACCGGGGACGACCTGAACGCGACCTACAAGGATTGTGCGACGACCGGCCGCTGCGCGAGGAAGGAAGAACTCGACGAGGCCGATCGGCAGTCGCTGCTCGCCAACGTGGGGCTCTTTGGCGGCGCGGCCGTGAGCGCGATTGGCGCGTATTTCCTGATCACGGCCCCGAGCGCGGAGCCCGCGCGCGGCATGCGCGTCGACGTGGGCCCGAGCTACGTGGGCCTGCGCGGGAGCTTTTGAGCGATGCGAATCACGTGGACGGCCGCGATTGCGGCAGGCGCGATCGGGGCGGTGGGGTGTGACTTCACGGGGTTGCCCGAGGATCGCGGCGCGCTCACGAAGGGCGTCGACGGCGGAGGCGGCGCGGACGCGTCGGTGCAGGATGCATCGACCGCAGAGGACGCGGCGATCGGCGCGGACGCCACCGTCTCCGCCGACGCGAGCCCTACCGCGGACGCGGGCGACGCCTGCGCGGCGAAATCCTCGGGCGAGCTCGCGGTGGAGCGCTGCGGGTCGCGCGTGTGCGGCACGATCGACGTGACGGACAACTGCGGCGCTTCGCGGTCGATCAGCTGCGGCACCTGCGCGAACGGCGCTCCGTGCGAAGCGGGCGGCACGTGTGGCTGCGCAGCGGAAACGCAGCAGCAGCTCGTGAACCTCCACTGCGGCGTCGGATCGTGTGGCGATAAGTCCGTCACCGATCGATGCGGCGCGCAGCGGACCATCAGCTGCGGGACGACCTGCTCCGGCCAAGGCGAAACGTGCGGCGGCGGCGATCCGGGCACCGCGAACGTGTGCGGGTGCACGCCCGACACGGCGGCGCAGTTCTGCGCGCGCTACGGGAAGAACTGCAGCACGTTCTCCGGGCCGGACAACTGCGGCGTGCGGCGCACGAACGTCGCGTGCGGCTCGTGCACGCTCCCGCAGACATGCGGCGGCGCGGGCACCGCGGGCGTCTGCGGCTGCACGCCGACGACCTGCGCGGCGCAAGGGAAGAACTGCGGATCGATTCCGGACGAGTGCGGCGCGACGCTCAATTGCGGCAGCACGTGCTCCGGGCTCGGGGCCACCTGCGGCGGCGGAAACCCGGGGACGGCGAACGTGTGCGGCTGCACGCCGGAGTCGGACCAGGCGCTCTGCACGCTCGAGGCGGCGAGCTGCGGGTCGATCACCGTGGCCGACCGCTGCGGTCAGGCGCGCACGGTCGCGAGCTGCGGCACGTGCTCGGGTACGGGGTTGACGTGCGGCGGTGGAGGCACGCCGAAGCAGTGCGGGTGCACGCCGGAGTCGAATGCTGCATTCTGCACGCGTGTCGGCGCGGACTGCGGTTCGAAGAGCGGTACGGACAACTGCGGCCAGCCGCGCACGGTCACGAACTGCGGCACGTGCGCGAACGGCGCCGCCTGCGAAACGGACAACCGCTGCCCGTGGAGCGGCGGTCCTCCGGCCCCGACGTGCAGTGCGGGGACGCTGCCCGGTGGCGGCGCGTGCCAGGCGTGCGACCTCAACACGTGTGGCGAGCCGACGTGCGACGACGGCACGACCGCCGCCGCGAACCTCGGGGCGGGGGCGTTCGAGTGCCAGTATCCGTCGAACGCCTCGAACTGGGCGACGGCCATCAGCTACTGCGCGGGCCTCGGCAGCGGTTGGCGATTGCCGACGAAAGGCGAGGCTCTCAGAATCGCTTCGAGCCCGAACGTTTGCAGGACGCCGGTGTCTGCTGGTGGATGGGCCACGTGGACGAGGACCTGCGCCAGGGCGGGGGTGGCGTGGCAAGTCGACATCGTCGCCGCGGGGCAGTGCGACGTCGTCAACTACGGCAGCAGCGCGCTCTGCGTTCGCTGAGGACGGATTGAAATTTGGACCTTGAAAATTTAATTTATTTCTTGGC
>CAIOHM010000469.1 GCA_903858055.1 uncultured delta proteobacterium | reverse complement strand
ATCGCTTCCTCGGCGAACTCCGCGCGACGCTCGCGCGTATGGGGTCTTACGGTGCCCATACGACGGTCGTCGTCACGTGCGACCACGGGCGCTCTTCCGGCTTCAACGACCACGGTTGGGATTCGCCCGAGTCCGGGCGCGTGTGGATGGTGGCGGCGGGTGGAGCGGTGCCCGCGCTCGGGTACCTCGACGAAGGCGGTGCCGAGCGGCTCGCGGACATTGCGCCGACGCTCGAAGGTCTCCTCGGCATGGCCAGCCCAAACGAGGGTCCACGCGGCAACCTGATGGCCGCCCTCGCGAGCGCCGTGTCACCACGCTACGTAGCGCGGAGCGGATCGAGCCCGACCCTCTACCGCTGATCCCCCGCGCGGGAGCCTACCGCGCGTTCGGAGCTGCGGGCGTCTGCGCGCCGACCGCGAACGTCCCGGTGCCGTCCGGGAGTCGGCTCCAGCTCTGGGTGGCGCCCACGGCGTTGGCGGCGAAGCCCGTCTGATCGACGACGCTGCGATCGCTGCGAAGCAGGTAAATTTCCTCGCCCTTGGAGCCGCTGATTCCGAACGACGCGGCGAAGCAGAAGCGGGCTCCGCCGTCGAGGCACGAGCTGGCCGCGTCGGGCAGGTCCGCTTGGACGTACAGGTACGCGCCCGGCGAGAGCACCGTTCCCGCGGGGACCGTGAGCGCCTCGGCGAACTTGGCGGGCGTACCAGGCCCGTTCTCGCTGTCAGCGAGGAGCCATCCCGAAATGTCGACGGCCGCCGTGCCGACGTTCGTGATCTCGATGTAGTCCGGGCTCGGGCACACCTCGTTCAGGAGCACGCGACCTCCTCCGGTCGCGTCGACGGAAGGCGCCGCCGCGTCGCGAGGGGCGGACCCCGCGTCGAGGACGACGGAGCCGCTGTCGGTCGCTGGCGTGCCCGCGTCGATCGGCGCGAGCGGCGAGGTCTCGCTGCCGGCGGAGCAGGCCGCGAGGAGGACGAAGGCGGAGGAGAGCGATCGATGGGGCATGGTGTTGTCTCGTGGAGGCTAGAAGTTGGCTCGAATGACAGCGCGGAATTCGGTGCGGTCCGCCCCGGGTTGGGCGAGGCGCGCGGCTTCGTCGGCGCGTCCGAACTCCGCGGCGATGTGTGCCTCGAGCTCCGGAGCGACGCGGTAGCCCGCGCTCGCGAGCACCGCCTCGACGGTCGGCGTTTGGGTCCTGCTGTCGAGCTCGGCGCGCGTGGCGCGGAGACCGACGAGCACGTCCGGGACAGGCTCGGCCGACACGAAGGCCTCGAAGAGGTTGGGGCGCAGGGCGCCGTCGCCAGCGAGGCCCCAGGCCAGCGTGTAGGAGATCCCGGCGCGGAGCCAAGCTCCCTGCCACAGGAGCGCCGCCGTCGCGCGATCGTTGCGCGCGCTCGAGACGCCGATGGTGCCTCGGCTCGCCGACGCGAAGAGTGCGAGCTCGGTCTACCCGGCGCCCGCGAGCGGCCTCAGCGTGAGCGCGATCTCTCCGCTCTTGCGCGTGTCGAGTTCGCGTGAGGTGTAGCCTTCACCGTTGGTCACGCTCGCAGCGAGCGCGCCGAAGCGCTGCGGGAACGTCCACCGCGCCTGCGCTCCGAGGTCGGCGGGGCTCGCGAAGCGGAGCTGCTCGAGCGGCACGGCGGCGACGGCACGCAGGAGCCACGTACCCTCGATTTCGGGGATCGTGAGCGTTGGGACCATGCCCGCGCGGACGCCGAACTCGTAGGGCAGACGCACCTCCGCGTACGCCTCGCGCGCACGCAGCACGAAGCTGTCGCCCGCAACGCCGACGAGAGCGCCGTCCGCGGTGCTCCGTGTT
>CAIOHM010000468.1 GCA_903858055.1 uncultured delta proteobacterium | reverse complement strand
GTCTGGCACTCGTTCACGTCCGTGCACGTCACGCCGTTACCGGTGAAGCCGCTTTGGCAGGTGCACGTCGGCGCCGCGCCCACGTTGTTCGTGCAGCTCGCGTAGTTCGAGCAACCGCCGTTGTTGGTCACGCACTCGTTCACGTCCGTGCACGTCACGCCGTTGCCGGTGAAGCCGCTGTTGCACGTGCACGTCGGCGCCGCGCCCACGTTGTTCGTGCAGCTCGCGTAGCTCGAGCAACCGCCATTGTTGGTCACGCACTCGTTCACGTCCGTGCACGTCACGCCGTTACCGGTGAAGCCGCTGTTGCACGTGCACACGGCGACACCGCCGCTGGCGGCGCACGTCGCGTTCACGCTGCATCCGCCACCGTTTGCGCAGGGGTTGCCTCCGCCGCCGTCCGACTGTCCACCTCCGCCTTGGCCCGCGTCGGGTCCCGCGTCCGTGCCCGCATTCGTGCCCGCATCGACGCTCGCATCGGGATGACCTGCGTCGAACGGTGGCGCCGCGTCGGGGCCTGCGTCGAACGGTGGCGCCGCGTCGGGGCCTGCGTCGACCGGTGGCGCCGCGTCGGAGCCTGCGTCGACCGGTGGCGCCGCGTCTGGGCCCGAGTCCGCACCAAAGGTATAGGCCACCTTCTCTTCGATCCCCGCAAGCGACGAGCACGCGGAGGCTTGGAGAGCCAGCGTCAGCGCGAGACCTGCGCGCGTCCAGCGAATCACCTTCAACATCAGAACGACCCTCCAACGGCGACCGAGGCCGCACCCACGTCCACACGCAAACCGCGCGGCGACCCCGCCTCGTGCGAGGGGCTCGCCCACACCAAAACCGCACCGAGCAACGTGAGCGCTCCGCCTCCCACGTAGAGCGCCGAAGCCGTCGTCGCCTTCGCCGCCGCGTCGTCGTAGAGCGCCGCGGCCCCCGCCTCGCACGCCGCGCCCTGGCACTTGCTCGTGAACGCGGCGCCCGCGTCGCGCGCCTGAAGGTGCATGAACGCGCCGCCCCCGAGCGCAGCGACGCCGAACGCGATGCTCGTCCACCCCGCGATGCGCAACCCGCTCGACGACGAGGGTGCCGCCGCAACAGGCAGCACCGCCGCCGCCGGCGCAGGCACCGCGGGCGCCGCTGCAGGACGCGCGGGCGTCGCGACGACGACCGGCGTCATGACGTAGCGGAAGCTCGTGACTCCGACCTCTTGCACCGAGGCCGTCGTCCGCACCGTCTCGAACCCGGCTTTCTCGATCTGCACGTCGTGCGACCCCACGTCGAGGTACACCGTGAGGGACTCCTCGACCACGCCGCGCGGCTCGCGATCGATCACGAGCGTTGCGCCGCCCGGCTCAACCGTCACGGTCGCCTCCGCCACGAGCGCGCGCATATCTGCCGCGAACGCCTTCGCGCGCTCTTCCTGGTCGGGCACGAGCTTCCCCTGGCCCTCGCGCAGGTGCCGCTCCGCCTCGGCGAGAGCGCGCGCGTAGCGCTTCAGCTTCGTCGAACACGCGGCCATGTTCCAGAGGAGGCGCGGGTTCTTCGAGGCATCGTACGCTTGCTTGTACTTTGCATGCGCTGTTGCGAAGTCGCCGTGCTCCAGCAAGTCTTTTGCTTGCTCGAAGGAGGCGAGCGCGGAGCCGTTCAGCTCTTCCGCGAGCGTCTTCGGCTTCGCCTGGGCGAACGCCAGAGAGGAGGTGAACACGACACAGGCCATCCACTCGGTCTTCATGAACACTCCCTCACTCCTCGACTTCCGGGTCGAGCGACGAACGCTTCTTCTTTGGTTTTTCCGCCTCGATCGGCGCGCGCACCGGCGCGACCGATCCCGCCGCCTGGGCACGGGTGCCGGCCGGTGGAGCCCCGGTCGCGACGGGGACAGCGGGACGCGGCGCATGCACGGGCGCAACGACGGCGGGTGCAGCGGTCGGCGCATGGGAGGCGTCGCGCGCGTCGGTCTTGCGCATCGTCGCTTCGCGCGGCACCTCGAGCGCAGGCACCGACGGCGCCTCTTCGGCCGCGCGCGGGGGCGCCTCGATGCGCGGTACCGCGGGCGCTTCGACGACCGCGGCGGGCACGAACGGTGGAGCGACCGTGCGTGTGCGCATGAGCAGAACGCCTCCTGCGAGGACGGCGGCACCCACGAGCGCGAATGGCAACACCCGCGACTTCGAACGCGACGACGGAGGTGCGTCGTGGAAGGTCTTCGACGTCGGGAGCCCGGTGCCCGAGAGGGCGTCGGCAGTCGCAGCCGGCTCCGGTGCGCGCGTGCCTGCGAGCGCGCCGAGGTCGGGCGACGAGGGGAGCTCGGTCCTCATGAGCTCGGGCGAGCTGTCGAACAGCGGCGCTTGGCTCGAGAGACGCATCTCGACACGCTCGAGATCGCGCTGCAGCGCCGCCATGCTCGCGTAGCGTTGGCCGGGCGCCTTCTCCAAGCAATTCAGGAGCGCCATCTCGAGCTCCGGCGGGCACTCGCGCCGCAGCGCCGTCGGACGCACCGGCGACTCGGTGATGATCTTCACATGCAGCTGCGCGAGGGTCTCGGCGGGGAACGCTTGCGTACCGGTGACGGCCTCGTAGAACGCCGCACCGAGCGACCAGATGTCCGTACGCAGATCGACACTCTTCGTGTCCGCGAGCTGCTCCGGCGACATGTACTGGGGCGACCCCATCACGGTCGACGTGCGCGTGAGCGAGTGGCTCTCCTGAGCGAGGGTTGCCTTGGCGATGCCGAAGTCGAGGATCTTGACGACGACGCGCCCGCTGGGTCGCCGCGCGAGGAAGATGTTCGAAGGCTTCACGTCACGGTGAACGATGCCGTGGGTGTGGGCGTCGTGAAGGCCGATGCACGCCTGGATGAAGTACCGAACGGCTTCGGCGATGGGCAGCTGCTTCTGCCGTCGGATCGCCTGCTCGAGATCCTCGCCCTCGAGGAACTCCATGACCATGAAGGGCATGCCGTTGTCGAAGCGACCGACATCGGTGACGCGCGCCGCGTGCTCGCTCGAGAGCCCCGCGGCAGCGCGGGCTTCGCGCTCGAAACGCGAAAGCATCTCCGGGTGCTCCGCGGCGTGCGGAAGCATCATCTTGATCGCCACGCGGTGACCGAGCTCGCGATGCACGGCCGCAACGACCATGCCCATGCCGCCCTCACCGAGGACACGCTCCACCACGTACTTACCGTCGAGAATGGTTCCAGGTGCCGCCACGTGCCGTACGCCTCCAACGCACCGGTGACGGTACCAGTGACCCCGAGCGGGAACTCGAACTATTTCGATAAGGTCGGCATCACGGCCGACGTGGTTGATTTTCCAATGCTATTTCAGACTCTCGCAACCGCTCTACGCAAAGCAAGGTTCCCGGGGGCAGACCGTTCGTGCGAGAAGAGCCGGATGGCGATCGTGCTCTGGGGCATCCCCACGTGTGGAACCGTGAAGAAGGCGCGTGCGGCGCTCGCGGCGGCGCGCATTCCGTTCGTGGATCGCGACCTGCGCAAGGAGCCGCTTTCGGCGGCGGAG
>CAIOHM010000467.1 GCA_903858055.1 uncultured delta proteobacterium | reverse complement strand
CGCCGCAAACGACGCCCCGGCCGCCGGGGAGAGCAACCTGCGGGCGATCGTGAACCTCACCGACGTCGGGGCCAACGTGAGCGACTTCGCCTTCGTGGCGACCCCCGAGGGGCGTCGCATCGCGGCGCTCACGCCTCGTCGTCAGCGCGCGATCCTCGCCGACCCGCAGACGAGCCTCACCACGAGCGTGCCCATGCCGTACGCCTACGACTCACTCCGCGTGATGCCCGGCGCCACGACCTCGACCGTCATGCTCTCGCAGCGTCGCGGGGCGAACGGCGCCGTCGCGCTCTGGGACATCCCGAAGACCGAGAATCAACCCTACCGCGCGGTGGAGACCCTCGTCGACGTGAGCTCGCTCGAGGCCGTGATCCCCGTGCCGGGCTCGACGACGAAGTTCCTCGTGCAGTCTGCGTCCGCGACGGAGCTCGTCTTGTTCGACGTCGCTACGCGCGAACGCACGTCGGTCACCGCACCAACGCTCGGGCGGCTCGTCCTCGCGAAGGACGGCCAACGCCTCTACATCGCGCCGCGCTACGGCGACGTCTCGTGCGCGACCGTGAGCCTCGCGAACCTCACCTCGTGGAGCTTCGCTGCAGGTTCCTCGGTCGCCGGCTTCGGTGAGCTGCGTCGCGCCGACGGCTCGCCTCTGGTGGCGCTCACGCACGGCACCGCAAACGAGAGCCTCACGCTCTTCGATCCGTCCCGCTCCGACGCCCTCGGTGCGCGCTGGGACGACCTGCTCGTGGAAGGAGTCCGCTGATGAAGACGTGCCTCACCCTCCTCGCGACGCTCGCGTGCGCCGCTCCCGCTTGGGCCCACGAGCCGAAGGCGCTGGCGGCCCCGAACGACGACGCAGACTCCAGTGAAATCCCTGCATCGGAGCCCGTTGCGCAGGTCGCCGAGGCGCCCGCGGTCGCGCCTGCGGGCGCTGCGGCGAGCGCCCCCGCCGCGACGGTGCCGCGCCCCGAGACCCTCACCCTGGAGCTCGGTTCACGCACGCTCTTCGTCCGCGACGACGCCTATGGGGTCTTTTCGAGCCGCCGCGCGCTCGGGGTCGGAGGCTTCGCCCTGCGCGCGCCCGTCTACCGTGACGACGCGTGGACCTACGCCGCGGGACTTTCGCTCGAAGGCCAAGACGACGTGCGCGGGTCCGTGCGCTCCGTGCCCGTGGCGATCGACGTCTTCCGTGCGGTCGCGCGCGGCGAGGTATCGTTTGCGGCAACCCGATACCTTACGGCATATGGATCGGTCGGCGTGGGGGCGGAGTCCATCGAGTTCCGCTACGGAAGCGCGAGCGAGGCCGCGTGGAGCAAGACCTGGTCGCCGACCGGTGAGCTCGGACTCGGGCTCGGCGCCCACGCGCAGGTGGGGTGGGCCCGCATCGGCCTTCGCCTCGACGGCGGCTACGCGCTCGCGAAATCGCATGCGCTGCGCGTGACCCAGCCCGAGGTAGGCGATGTCGTCCGGCAGCCGGTCGATCTCGGCACGCTGAGCACGAGCGCACCGTTCGCGCGGGTCGCGCTCCAGCTCGGCTTCTGAAGGCGCGAACACCGGGCTGCGGCTTCAGCGCGGCTCGGTGAGCCAGTCGTAGCGCACGTTGCGCCGCGCGGCCTTGAAGCCCGCGGCGTGAATGCGATCCTCCATGGTGCCCGCGTTCATGCGAAACGTGGTGCCGGCCGACGAGACGACGTT
>CAIOHM010000466.1 GCA_903858055.1 uncultured delta proteobacterium | reverse complement strand
GTGGGATGCATCGACCGGCGCCGTCGAGGGTTGCGCGACGGGCACGCCGACGTTGCCCGAGAAGCGCGGCACCCCGGGCATCTCGAGCGGCCCCGCGATGCGATCGTACGCGGCCTGCGAAGACGCCGCGGGGGGAAGGTCGTCTTCGAGCGCCGCGAGGTTGCCCTCTTCGAGCGCCCGCGCGGGCAAGCTCTTGAGGGGCTCGGGGATGTGCGGGAGCCCGGTGATCGCGGGCATTTCGTACGTGGCAAGCAGCGGCTCGGCGCCGAGCTTCTGACGGCGGTTGGGCGGCTGCACAGGCCCCGGCGCACCGCCGCTCGCGCGACCGAGCGAGACGAACTCGACGAGCGACTCCTTGATGAGCCGGTCGATCACCTGCGTCGACGGGCCCTCCTTCTGACCGAGCACGTTGCGTACGAGGCTCGCGACGTCGAAGTCCGTGACCGTGACGCCCATTTCGAAGAGAGAGCGCGCGAGCTGCTGACCGAAGTCGTACGCGGTCGCGATGCGGTCCTCCGGCTTCTTCGCGAGCGAGCGCTCGATGGTGCGCGCGAGCTCGGAGGGAACCGAAGGGTTGATCGCCTGGATGTCAGGGATCTGCGCCTGCTGAACGAGGCGCACGGTTTGGAAGTCGGTCTCGCCGAGGAAGAGGCGGCGGCCCGCGAGGAGCTCCCAGAGCATGATGCCGAGCGCGAAGACGTCGGTGCGCGCGTCGATTTCCTGGCCGAGCGCAGCCTCGGGGCTCAGGTAGCCAAACTTGCCCTTGATGATGCCCGGCTCGCTCTTCTCGAGCTGCGAGTTGGCCTTGGCGAGACCGAAGTCCACGATCTTCACCTCGCCGTAGCGCGAGAGCAGGACGTTCGGCGGCGAGATGTCGCGGTGGATGATGCCCAGCTCGCGGCCCTCGGCGTCTTTGAGCTCGTGCGCGTACGCGAGCCCCTTCGCGACCTCGAGCACGATGTGCACGGCGATCGGCGCGGGGATCGGCTGGCCCAGGCGACGGTAGTGCTCGACGAGCGCCTTGAGGCTCGTGCCGTCGACCCACTCCATGACGATGAAGTACGAGTTCTCGCCGTAACCGATGTCGAAGACTTGAACGCAGTTCGAGTGATTGAGCCGCGCGCTCAAGCGGGCTTCGTCGAGGAAGAGGCGAATGAAGCGCTCTTTCTCGCTCAGGTGTGGGAGCACGCGCTTGATCGCGACCTGCTTCGCGAAGCCCTCGAGGCCCTCGCGCTCGGCGCGGAAGACCTCGGCCATGCCGCCCGCATCGATCTTCTCGATCACTCGGTAGCGTTGCTGGGAGTCGGGCATGGTCGCCGCGGAGCCTATCGCGGCGTGGTGCGCACCGGAAGGGCCCCCACGCTTGCGGATGCCGATCGTCCGTGCGACGAAGGGGCCATGGAGACCATCTCCGCCGCCGAGGTCGTTCGCTCGCTCTCCGGGGCCCCGAGCGCCTGGGTCGCGACCGACGCCGATGGCACGCTCTGGGAGGGCGACGTGGGCGAGGACTGGCTCAGCGCCGTGGAGGAGGGCGTCGCGCGCCTCGACGAGATCCACGTGAGGGCCGTCGCACGCTCGATGGGCCTCGGCGACCTCGAGCACCCGCGTGACGTCGTTCGCCTCGCGCGCAACGCGTTCATGCTCGGCAGCCTCGACGAGACGACGTACTTCAGCCTCGTGGCCCTGACGCTCGGCAAGCTGCCGGAGCCCGTCGCCCGCGCCGCCGTCCGCGAAGCTCTCGCCGGCCGTTCGCTCGAGCGCCGCCTCATCGGCGAGACCATGGCCGTCCTCGCCGGCGCGCGCTCGTCGGCGCATCGCATCGTCGTCGTCTCCGCGTCGCCGCGCCTCGTGGTGGAAGAGGCGATCGCCCTCGTGGGCCTCGAGGTCGACCAGGTCATAGGCCTCGAGCTCACGGAAGACGCGATGCATACGCGAACACCACGTCCGTATGGTTCCGGTAAAGCCGTCCTCTTGGACGAGCTCCGCGGCGCGACCCCGGTCCACGCTGCGCTCGGTGACTCCCCGTTCGACGCGCCCATGCTCGCGCGCTCGCGCACGCCCCTCGCGGTGCGCCCGAAGAGCACCCTCGCCTCCCTCGCGCCCGCGGTTCCCGGCCTCCGCCTGCTCATCGCCTGAGCAGGTGAGCGTCGCGGGACCTCGCTTTTTTCCTCGCAAGAGCCACGGGTCGCTTGCGTTCCCACGCGGGGGAAAAGCGCGCTAAGAGCCCTCGCCGGGTCATCCAACCCCTCATGCCCGCGAGGACTCCATGAACTTCGAGCTCAACGACGAACAGCGCATGGTCCGTGACACCGCCCGCGACTTCGCGAACCGCGAGATCGCCCCGAAGGCGGCCGAACTCGACAAGTCCGAGCGCTGGCCCGCGGAGATCATCGCGAAGATGGCGGAGCTTGGCTTCCTCGGCATGGCGATCCCCACCGAGTACGGCGGCGCGGGCCTCGACACGATGTCGTACGCGATCGTGATGGAGGAGATCAGCGCCGCGTGCGCGAGTTCCGGCGTCATCATGAGCGTCAACAACTCGCTCTTCTGCGACCCGGTCTACAAGTTCGGCAACGAGCAGCAGAAGCAGGAAATCCTCGCGCCCGTCGCCTCGGGGCAGGTGCTCGGCTGCTTCGGCCTCACCGAGCCCATGAGCGGCTCCGACGCGCAGACCATGGCGACCGTCGCCAAGAAGGTCGACGGCGGCTGGGTGATCAACGGCGCCAAGAACTGGATCACGAACGGTCCGCACGCCGAGTACCTCATCGTCTTCGCGATCACCGAGCGCGCCGAGAACGGCCGCGTGAAGCACACCGCATTCCTCGTCAAGAAGGGCACCGCCGGCTTCACGCAGAACCCGCGTGACCACAAGCTCGGCATCAAGGCGGCGCACTCGTGCACGCTCTTCTTCCAGGACTGCTTCGTCCCGGACAGCGCCGTCGTCGGCAACGTGGGCGACGGCTTCAAGATCGCCATGGCCACGCTCGACGGCGGACGCATTGGCATCGCCTGCCAGGCGCTCGGCATCGCTCGCGCCGCGCTCGAAGCCGCCACGGCGTACGCGAAGGAGCGCAAGAGCTTCGGCAAGCCCATCGCCGAGCACCAGGCGATCCAGTTCATGCTCGCGGACATGGCCACGCACCTCGACGCCGCGCGCCTCCTCACGTGGCGCGCCGCCGCCATGAAAGACGCGAAGGTCCGCCACTCGGCGGAGAGCGCCCAGGCGAAGCTCTACGCCTCGGAGGCGGCCACGCGCATCACGCACAAGGCCATCCAGATCTTCGGCGGCTACGGCTACTCGACCGAGTACCCCGTCGAGCGTCACTACCGCGACGCGCGCATCACCGAGATCTACGAAGGCACGAGCGAGATCCAGCGCATCGTCATCGCCGCGAACCTCCTGAAGGGCTGAGGTCCGTCATGCGCTCTCGCTCCTCTTGCGCGCTCGCCGCGGCGCTCGCGTCGGTCGCGCTCGTCGCGTGCGGCAAGCGCGAGCCCGCGCGCGCCCCGGAACCGAAGGCCCCCGCGCCGGTCACGAAGAAGCCCGCGAAGCCCCAGATGAAGATGGCGAGCGAGCTCGGCTACGTGGACCCGAAGGAGGTCGACGCGGCCTTCGCGCGGTCGCAGGAGAGCTTGCTCGCGTGCCTCGAGCAGCGCTCGTCGGTCTTCGAGGGCGTCTCGGGATCGTTCTCGGTCTTCCTCCGCCTCTCGGACGAAGGGCGCATGCGCTGGGGTCACCTCGAGACCTCAACCATCGGCGATCGCAAGGTCGAAAAATGCCTCCTCGAGGTCTTCCAGCGCACCTCCTGGCCGCGGCCCGACCAAGGCGATGCCGAGGTCCGCAACAAGCTCGACTTCGACCTACCCGAGGGCGTGCGGCCTCCCGCAGCGCTCTCGGCCGCGAAGTTCCAGAGCACGCTCGGCCCGGCGCTCCCCAAGCTCGCGGCCTGCAAGGGCGCTGAGAAGGGCACCGTCGACGTGACGGCCTACCTCGACACGAACGGCTCGGTGATCTCCGTCGGCGCCGCGAGCCGCAACGGCAAGCTGCGCGGCGAACTCGACTGCATCGCCGAAGCCGTGAAGAGCCTCTCGTTTGCGAGCCCGGGGACCTACCCCGCCAAGATCACTTTCCCCATCGACTGATCGTCATGCACCTCACGCTCACCGAGACCCAAGCCCTCGTTCAGAAGACCGCGCGCGACTTCGCCCAGCGCACCATCGCCCCGGAGGCCGCGGCGCTCGACCGTGAAGAGCGCTTCCCGCGCGAGCTTTTGCAGGGGCTCGCGGACCTCGGTCTCATGGCGGTGAACGTGCCCGAGGAGCTCGGCGGCTCGGGCGCGGGGGTGCTCTCCTACGCCCTCGCGATGGAAGAGGTCGCCGCGTGCTGCGCCTCGACGGCCGTGACGATGGCCGTGACGAACATGGTCGGCGAGGTGATCGCCCACTTCGGCAGCAAGGAGCAGCGCGAGCTTCACTGCCCCAAGCTCGCGAGCGGCGCGTACGCGGCGGGGGCCTTCGCGCTCTCGGAGCCCGGTGCGGGCAGCGACCCGGGCGGCATGCTCACGACGGCCACGCGCGAAGGCGACAGCTACGTGATTCGCGGCGCGAAGCAGTGGATCACGAGCGGCTCGCACGCGGGCGTGTTCGTCGTCTGGGCGCGCACGGGCGCGAAAGAGACCCATCCGGGCACGCGCGGCGTCTCGTGCTTCCTCGTCGAGGGCGGCGCGAACGGCCTCAAGGTCGGTCGCCACGAAGACAAGATGGGCCTGCGCGGATCGAACACGGTCCCCCTCGAGTTCGACGACGTGCGCGTGCCCGCGAGCGCCCTCCTCGGTGAGCTCAACGGCGGCTTCAAGATCGCCATGATGGCCCTCGACGGCGGGCGCATCGGCATCTCGGCGCAGGCGATCGGCGACGCGCGGAGCTCGCTCGAAAAGTCCGTGCAGTACGCACGCGATCGCAAGCAGTTCGGCAAGGCCATCGGCGAGTTCCAGGGCATCCAATGGAAGCTCGCGGACATGGCGACGAAGCTCGACGCGGCGCGCCTGCTCTGCCACCGCGCGGCCACGCTCAAGGAGGCGAAGCAGCCGTTCTCGCGCGAGGCCTCCATGGCGAAGCTCTTTGCGTCCGAGTCGGCGGTCGAGATCTGCAACGAGGCCGTTCAGATCCACGGCGGCTACGGCTTCACCAAGGAATACGCGGTCGAGCGCAACCTGCGCGACATCCGCGTGACCACCATTTACGAAGGCACGAGCGAGGTCCAGCGCATGGTCATCGCTCGGTCGCAGCTCGCCTGAGGCTCTCCATGAAGCGCAGCGCCGTCCTCTTCGCCCTCGCCTTCGCGAGCCTCTCCTCCGTCGCCCGCGCGGAAGATCCGCAGGGCCGCGGCTGGGTCTTCCTCGCCGACGCGCAGGCCTCCCTCGCCTTCGCGAGCGGCTACCCGAGCGACATTCAGAAGATCGGCGACCCGCTCTACCTCACCACCACCGGCGCGAGCGGCGGCGGCGGCGGAACCTTCGCGGCGCTCGCCTCCCTGCACCCGCGCGTCGCCTTCGGCGTCTTCGGCTCCTACGGCGTCGCGCTCAACGGCACGTACCGCTCGAGCGGGGCCGGCGGCGGCGTTCGCGTGGAGCTGCTCCCCTTCTCCGAGGGTTGGCTCGCGCCGCTCGGTTTCCATGGGTCTTTCGGTGTCGGCAACGCCAACGCGGAACGCCGCGACGGGGTCGGCGATGCGGCGGGTACGACCCAATCGCTCGTCGCGATCGGAGCCTTCCGTGACAGCACGCTCGCGACCTTCGAGGGCTCGCGCCTCACGTGGGGCCCGACGGCCGGCTACAGCGCGGTCTTCTCGCGCGACTTCGCCCGCCAGAGCCTCGACCTCGGCCTGCGCCTCGCGTGGGTCACGAACCCCTGAGCGCGCGCTTCGAGCCGGCTCCTCTCCGCACCACCTTCTCCGAGCACCTCGCATGTCCGACCCCCGCTCCGCCGAACTCTTCGAACGCGCCAAGGAGTCTATCCCCGGCGGCGTCAACTCGCCGGTGCGCGCCTTTCGCGCGGTGGGCGGCACACCGATCTTCATCGCAAAGGCCGCGGGCGCGAAGCTCTTTGGCGCCAACGGTGCAGAATACACGGACTACATCGGGTCCTGGGGCCCGATGATCCTCGGCCATGCGCACCCGGCGGTAGTCGCGGCCATCGGTGCGGCGGCCGCGAACGGCACGAGCTACGGCGCTCCGACCGAGGGTGAAGTCGTCCTCGCCGAGAAGGTGAAGAGCCTCTACCCGAGCATCGAGATGCTGCGCTGCACGTCGAGCGGCACCGAGGCGACCATGGCGGCGATTCGCGTCGCCCGCGGCTACACGGGCCGGGCGCTCGTCGTGAAGTTCGAGGGCTGTTACCACGGCCACGCGGACTTCCTGCTCGTGAAGGCCGGCAGCGGCATGGCGACCTTCGGCGTCCCCGACTCCGCCGGCGTGCCCGAGGGCATCGCGAAGAACACGGTCACGGTCCCGTACAACGACCTCGCGGCGCTCGAGCGTGTCTTCGACGAGCGCGGCAGCGAGATCGCGGCTGTGATCGTGGAGCCCGTCGTCGGGAACATGGGACTCGTGCCGCCCGACCCCGGCTTCCTCGAGGGACTCCTTGCACTCTGCACGAAGCATGGCGCGGTCTCGATCTTCGACGAGGTCATGACCGGCTGCCGCCTCTCCTCCGGCGGCTACCAGAAGCGCGCCGGCCTCACGCCCGACATGACCTGCCTCGGCAAGATCGTCGGCGGCGGCATGCCCCTCGCGGTCTACGGCGGCAAGCGCGCGATCATGGAGAAGGTCGCGCCGCTAGGCCCCGTCTACCAAGCAGGCACGCTCAGCGGAAACCCGGTCGCCGTCGCGGCGGCGCTCGAGACCCTGAGTCGCCTCGACGATGCACTCTACACGCACCTCGAGGCGCTCGGTGCCCAGCTGCAGAGCGGCATCGAGGCGGCGCTCTCGCGCACCGGCGTCGAGGGCTGCGTGCAGCGCGTGGGCTCGATGATCACGCTCTTCTTCACGAAGGGGCCCGTGCGCAACTGGGCCGATGCGTCGTCGAGCCACACGGGGCGCTTTGCGACCTTCCACCGCGAGCTCCTCGCGCGCGGCGAGTACTGGCCGCCTTCGCAATACGAGGCGGCGTTCCTCTCGGGCACGCACACGCCGGAGCTCATCGCGCGCACCGTGGCGCACGTGGGCGAGGCGCTCGAAGTCGTCGCGCGCAGCTGACCCGCGTCGGGCCCCGTTCACCATGAGCCGCCCCGTTCGCAAGCGCACGTTCCACGAGGGCGGCCAGTCCCTCACGCTCGAGACGCGCGGCGAGCATGTAGAGCTCAAGATCGGGGACGTACCGATCCTCACGAGCGCCGCGCTCGGCACCGAGAACGACTTCGGCGCCCTCGCCGGCAAGCTCGCGACGCGCCCGGACTCGCGCACGCTCGTGGGCGGTCTCGGCTTCGGCTCCACGCTGCGCGGAGCCCTCGCATCGGTCGGCCCAGCGGCGAAGGTGATCGTCGTCGAGCGTCTCAAGACCATCGTGAAGCTCGTGCAAGGGGAGCTCGCGCCGCTCGCGCAGGGAGCCCTCGATGACCCGCGCACCGAGCTCGTACGCGGCGACGTGGCCCCGGTGATCGCGAAGGCGCGCGACCTCGACGCGATCTTGCTCGACGTCGACAACGGACCCGAGTGGGCCTCCTTCCC
>CAIOHM010000465.1 GCA_903858055.1 uncultured delta proteobacterium | reverse complement strand
GTCGTCGTCGGGAACACGGTTCGTCGCCATCGCCCGAACCTTTATCCAAACACCGCGTTCAACGCCAATTCCCCTTGTCGCGGGGCAGATTCGAACCCAACATGAAGGGGCTCGCGCGACGCGCGGGCGCGGGTGGCACGCCCCAGAATGGTCTGACCTCACGGTGCCCGCAACCAGCAACGCCCCACGCGGGCCTTCACACGGAAACGCGCAGCTCTGGTCAGGCGACTCTTGCACTCACCACCTGCGCGCCGGCATCGCCGGAGGAGGAAAGCACACATGGCCAGTACCCATTGCTCCCAACACTCGGAGCGCGCTTTCTAGTTCGTGGTGTTCGGTGAGACCGCAGTCGAGCAGGTCCTCGGCGCGCCGGTCTCCACACGAACGAAAAGCCCCGTGTGACGGGAGCCAACGGCTCTGAGCGACGAACGCTCGGGGCCGTTGCCTATTTTGGGGCGCGAGGCAGTCGACGCCCGCAATCACTCGTGCACGAAGACCACCGTGCCGCGCCCCTCTTCGCCCGTGCTGACGCCGTGCCAGTTCGCAGGCACGCGAGGCTCGGTCCACTCGAAGAGGTTTCGCGCGTCTTCCGGCGCGAGGTTCACGCAGCCGTGGCTGTGCACGTGACCGAAGTCGTCGTGCCAAAAGGCGCCGTGGAGCGCGAAGCTGCCCTTGAAGTACTGAACCCAAGGCACGTCCTCGATCGAGTACGGCCCGTCGTTGGTGACGTCTCCGTCCATCGTCGTCGCGAGGTGCTTGTCGCGAATGCGGTACACGCCAGGCGGAGTACGGAAGTCGAGCGACGGATCTTGCTCGTTGTGACGGCCGGTCGACACGAGCGTCGCGTAGACCGGCGTGTCGCCCTCGTAAGCCACGAGCGTCTGGGTCTTCAGGTTGACGTCGATCCACTTCTCGCCCGCTTGCGCTTGGCGCGGCCGCGCCGTGGGCGGCGGAACGATGAGGTCGCGCTCGCGGACCCAAAACCGCTCCGTCGTCTCGAAGTAGCGGGTCCCGTCGCCGATCACCGCGTGACCTGTCAATCGCACGCCTGCGTGGCGGCTGATGCCTGCGCCCTTGGTGACGCGCGGGCTCTTCGCCTCGGGGTTTTCGACCGCGTACTTTTTCGCGGCGGTGCCGCGCACGAAGGCCGCCGCGACCCCCTCACCTGGAGAGGCGGACACTGAGACGACCTCGGCGCCCGCGTCGCCCATCACCGCAGCCGCGTCCGACGTGGCGGCGTCGCCCCCCGGAGCACCCGCGTCCGCGAGGCCGAGCGACGGAGCGCCGGCCTCGGCGATCGCGGCGGGTGCACCTGCATCTTGCACGTACTTGAACGCGCCCGCGGCGACGGCGGCCTCAGGCCTCAGCCAGAGCCCATGAAAGCTCGTGGCCGGCTTGTAGAGTGCAACACGTTCGAAGGGCGTCGCGAGGCCCGCCACGGTCTTCCACCAGCGCGACGGCCCGGACTTGAACTCGCGATCGAGCGAGAGGTAGAACCCGCGCACCATGCGGCGTGCGACCGGACCTTCTCCCTTGAGCTCGTCGAGCGTCACTTGAGGCTTCCCGCCGTCGTGCGCGCGCAGGTACCACGGCGTGCTCTCCGTGCCGCCGTCGCCGTCGTCCTTGGGCTTGCCCCGAAGCCAAGGCTCGAGGTGCGCACGGTCGTTGCGCGCAGGGATCGTCCAATACAGCGGCGTGCCGTTTGCGACATTGAAGCCGTAGTCGTAGGGCATCGCTTCGCCGCGACGCGGAGGTGACGCCGCCGTGCGAAGCTTCGGGTGATCGAGGTTCGACGTGGCGTGCTTTCCGCAGACGAACCCGCCGTCGAGGAGCTCGTACCAGCCCTCGCGGCAGTTGGGCTTCACGGTCACGCCTGGCTTCACCGCGACGATCGCCCCGCGACGCAGGTAGCCCTTCTGCACGCCGTTGCCCGACTGCTTGTGGTGCTTGCCGTCCTTCGGGCCCGGCGGCCACTCCATCGACTGCATCACCGGCGTGACCATGAACAGCGCGCCAATGCGCGGACCGTCTTCGGTGCCGGCGTCGACGGATCCCGTGTCGAAGTTTCCCGTGGGCTCATCGGCGCCCGCGTCTTCCTCCTCGACGGCCTCCGCAGCGCCCGCCTCCGCCGCCGCCGTCTCTTCCTGCGCGGGAGCTTCGGGCTTCGGCGGCTTCACGCGTTCGGTGCAGCCTGCTGCGAGCGCGCCGAGGGCAAGAGCCGCCACGAGAGGCAGCGCCGAAACCGGGTGCGGGAGGAGCCGAACGGATCGCACACGACGGGCCTATCGCAACGATGCGCGGAAAATCCACTTTCGCGCGTCGATTGAACCCGAGCGCGGGAGCCCGTGAAAGTGAGAGCGGGACACGGGATTCGAACCCGCGACATTCAGCTTGGGAAGCTGACACTCTACCAACTGAGTTAGTCCCGCAGAGTGACTCCGAAATACGACGCGTAGGCCACGCTGTCAATCGCCGCGTCACCCTCGAATCGCGCTAGAAACGAGGGCGTGAGCTACCTCGTACTCGCGCGCAAATACCGCCCGCAGACCTTCGCCGACCTCGTGGGGCAAGAGCACGTCGCCCTCACGCTCGGGAATGCGCTCGAGAGCGGTCGCGTCGCGCACGCGTTCCTCTTCACGGGCGTTCGCGGCGTCGGAAAGACCACGAGTGCGCGCATCCTCGCAAAGGCCCTCAACTGCCTCGGCTCGGACGGTCAGGCTACCGGGCCCGCGCGAGAGCCGTGCAACCGCTGCGCAGCGTGCGTCGAGATCGCTCAAGGAAGTGACCTCGACGTGCAGGAGATCGACGGCGCGAGCTACAACGGCGTCGACGAGGTGAGGAAGCTTCAAGAGGGGCTCGCGTTTCGACCCGCGCGCGATCGCTTCAAGATCTTCATCGTGGACGAGGTCCACATGCTTTCGACGGCGGCATGGAACGCGTTCCTCAAGACCCTCGAGGAGCCGCCCCCGCACGTGAAGTTCATCTTCGCGACCACGGAAGTGCACAAGGTCCCGATCACGATCTTGAGCCGCTGCCAGCGCTACGACTTCAAGCTCATCGCAGCGTCGACCGTCGCGAAACGCCTCGACGTGGTCCTGGCCGCAGAGAACATTTCCGCGGAGGCGGGAGCCGTGGCGATCTTGGCGCGCGAAGCCTCAGGCTCGATGCGCGACGCAATGAGCCTGCTCGATCAGGTGGTCGCCTACTCCGGCACGAGCTTGAAAGAGACCGACGTCGCGCGCGTGCTTGGCGTCGCCGATCGCACGGTGCTCCACGAGCTCTCGAACGCCATGCTCGATGGCAAGGCCGACGCGACCCTCGCGATCGTGCACAGCCTTGCCAGCGAAGGCTACGACGTCGCCCAAGTGTGCCGCGACCTCTTGCGCCACTTGCGTAACTTGGTGGTTGCGCGCGTGGCCGGCTCGGGCGCGAAGGCGCTGCTCGACTTGCCCGACGCGGAGCTCGACGACATCCAACGCGTCGCTGCGCGGCACGACGCCGACGACCTGACGCGTTGCTACCAGGGCTTCTCGCGTGCGTTCGACGACATCGTTCGCTCGCCATCCGCACGCGCGGCGCTCGAGATGGCGCTCATTCGACTGGCTCGGCGCCCCCCCTTGCTCCCCCTCGACGACCTCCTTCAGCGCCTCGCCGACCTCGAACGACGCCTCGGCGGAGCGCCCTCGCGTGGTCCGGGACCGGGCCCCGGCCGCGGCCCCTCGCCGTCCTCCATGGCGCACGCGCGCAACGAGAGCGACCCGGGCGCAGGCTCCTACGCGGAGTCACCGCGCCTCTCCGTCGTCGAACGAGGGCCCTTCCACGGTGGCTTCGAGGGCGCGCTCGCGATCGCGAACACGCCGAGCACGCCGCCCGAGCGCCCGATCCTGCGCGCCGTCGAGGCTCCAAAGCCGCCGCCCGCGCCGCCCCGTGAGCGACCTCGGGGCGAAGACGCGTGGGCCTCGGTCGTGGACGCGCTTCGGCGATCGGCGCCGGCCGTGGCGGCAGTCTACGAGCACGCGATGTACGTCAGCGACGACGACCACGCGATCGTCGCGGCGTTCGCGCCAGGTGACTTCCTCGCGGAGCGCGGCATGCAGGGCGCGTCCGTTCGCGAGCTCGAGGCCGTCGTGCGCCGCGTCCTTGGGCCGCAAGTGGCGGTCGAGTTGCGCCTCGAGGAACGCGAAGGCGAGAGCCTCGCGCACAAGGGCGAGCGCGAGCGCGCCGAGCGGCGCGAAGAGGCCCGTCGCGCGATCACCGAGGACCCCGGGGTTCGCGCGCTGGTCGAGCGCTTTGGCGCGACCGTCCGCGACGTGAAGCCGTCAACCTGAGAAGCTTCGTAAAGGCACGTCATTTTTGTGCCCATGCACAGCTTCGCTGATAGGTATCGACCATCATGATGGGGCGTTCCGGCGGAATGAACGAGGCCATGCGCCAGGCGGCTCGCCTTCAGCGCAAGATCGAACAGGTTCGCGCAGAGGCGAAGACCCGTGAGGTCTCATTCGCCACCGTCGGCGAGAAAGCGCGAGCGACGGTGACCTGCGACGGTCGCATCAAGCAGCTGGTGCTCGACCCGGAGTTCGTGGCGTCCGAAGGCCAAGAGATGGCCCTCGACGCCCTCGTGGCGGCCATCAACGGCGCCCTCGACGAAGCCGACAAGCTCGTCGAGAGCGAGGTTTCGAAGGCGACCGGCGGTCTCAAGCTCCCCGGCATGTGAGACATGCGCATCGCGTCGCTCGAGCGGCTGCAGCGCCAGCTCGCCAAACTTCCTGGCGTCGGAGAGAAGACCGCCCTCCGCTACGTGCTTCGGCTCCTCGAATCCGACGGCGCGCTCGCGCGTGACCTCGCCGCGGAGCTCGCCGCCCTGCCCGACCGCATCGGCACCTGTGTGCACTGCGGACACCTCGCCGAACGGACCGACGAGCAGACGCTCCAGTGCGCCGTGTGCCGCGACGAACGGCGGGACGGCTCGCTCCTGTGCGTGGTGGCGCGGGTTCCGGACGTGCTGGCGCTCGAACGCGCGGGCGCCTTTCGAGGCCGCTACCATGTGCTCGGACGCCTGCTCTCGCCGCTCGACGGCATCGGGCCCGAGGAGATCGGCGTCGACCGCATCCTCGCCCGTACCCGGGAGGAAGGCGTACGCGAGGTCGTGGTCGCGACGCCGCCGACGGTCGATGGCGAGGCCACGGCCCTCTTGCTCAAGCGCGAGCTCGAGGCCTCGGGCGTCGCGGTCACGCGCATCGCCAGCGGCCTCCCGCACGGCGGTGAGCTCGAGTTCGCGGACCCGATCACCCTCGGTCGTGCGTTGGCCGGTCGCCGCGCGCTTTGACCAACGCTTCCCGCCCCTCATGCGTAAGCCACCGCGCGAGACCGTGCTAGCGGGAGCGCACCAACGAGGAGAACGACATGAAGCACGAAGTCATTTCCACCCGTGAAGCCCCTGCCGCGATCGGCCCGTACTCGCAGGCGATCCGCGCGGGCAACATGCTCTTCGTATCGGGGCAGATCCCGCTCGACCCGAGCACTGGTCAAATGGTCGAAGGCGACGTCATCGCGCAGACCGAGCGCGTTCTCGACAACCTCGCGGCCATCCTCGCCGCGGCGGGCGTGAGCTTTGCCAGCGTCGTGCGCACGACCGTGTTCCTCACGGACCTCGGGAACTTCGGCCCGATGAACGAGTGCTACGCGAAGCGCTTCGGCGAGAAGCCCCCCGCACGTGCGACGGTCGAAGTGAGCCGCCTTCCGCGCGACTCGAAGGTCGAGATCGACTGCATCGCGCTCCTCGACGGCTGACTCTGCGCAGGAGTTCCCTGCATTCCTCATGCAAACGCCGCGAAGCCCGATGGCTCCGCGGCGTTCTCGCTTCGGCGGTCGTTCGTCAGCGCGTGCGCGCGAGTCCGCGCTGCGCTTCGTCGTGTGACGGATTCGACTCCACCGCGCGCGCGTAGAGCTCGCTCGCCTTCGCGCGGTCGCCCTCGTCCTCGTAGAGGCGTGCGAGGGCGGCGAGCGCTTCGCTACGCGTCACCTCGCTCGTCTCGTCGAGCGGAAGCAAAATGAGCGCTTTGCCGTGCTTGAGGGCTTCGCCAGGATCACCCGCCTCTTGGCACGCGGCCATGAGTTCGCGAAGCGGAAGTGCGGCTCCCGGGCGAAGGACGCGGGCGGCGGCGAAGTGGCTCCGTGCGCGATCGAGATCCCACTGCCCTCGTGCAATGCGCCCGAGCATCACGTGGATCACCGATTGGGCTTCGCCCGGCGGAACCACGCGCAGGGCGTGGTCGAGGTGGTCGCGGGCATCGTCGCCGCGCCCGTCGTCGACGAGTCGCGCGGACAGTTCGAGGAGCAACGCGTCGTTGTCCGGGTCGACGCGGAGCGCCACCTCCAAGAGCTCAATTGACCGCTCGTGCGCCTTCTCGAGCGCGCGCGCGACGACCTCCCGCGCCTCCGCGCTTCGGCCAGAGCCGCGCATGCGCTCGGTGCGCTCTTCGAGGAACGTGAGCGCTTCCTCGTGGCGCTCGTCGCGGAGCAGCGCATCGTAGAGCCGCTCCTCGAGCTCGCCGCCGTCGAAGCCAAGGCGGCGCCACACGTCGAGGGCTCGGTCGATCAGCCACGACTCACGCGAGGCGTCGGCCGTCGCCACGAGATCCGCGAACGAGCCGCGGGAAGGGTCGCGCTCGACCTGCTGCTCGAGAACGTCGATCGCGAGCTCCCATCGACCGAGTTCGCGCGCCAAGTGAACGAGCCGTGACGCCACGCGCGCGTCTCCCAGATCGACAGCACGCGCCCGCTCGAGGCGTTCAATCGCGCCCCCCGGGTCGCCAAGCTGATCGACGAGGAGCTCCGACGCCTCGAGCAAGAGGGTGATGGCGCGCTCCACATCGTTCGCATTGCACGCCATGTCGGCGCCGCTCTCGAGCATTTCGACGAGCCACGCCTCGCTCTTGGCACGCGCCGCGAGAGCGCGTGCCGCGACGAGCACTTCGTCCCCGCGCGACCCCGACTCCACCGCGCGCCGCAAAGCTTCCCGCGCGCGCTCCACGTCGTGAAGCGACTGCTCGCATACGCCGGCAAGTTCGAGCGAAAGCTCCACGCGAGCCCGCTCGTCCTCGAAGGTGAGCGCATGATCCTCGAGCGCACGGGCGAGCTCCTCGAAGTGCCCCGCCTGGCGCAGTGCTTCGCGCTGGCGACGCTGGAT
>CAIOHM010000464.1 GCA_903858055.1 uncultured delta proteobacterium | reverse complement strand
GTGCGTCAGAACGCGAGCGCTTACGCTGCGCGCCGCGCGGGGAATCGCGACGCTCTGCGTCGAAGGCGAACGGGAGGCGGTCACCGACCGGCGCGGCCGCGCGTGCTCAGCTCGCCATCGGCGTCGTCCATGTCGCTGTCGCTCGCATCGACCTCGTTCGGGTCGGGCTGCGCGAGGGGCACCGCGATGACGAGCGGAGCGCTGCGGTGTGCGGGCTTCGGCGTGGCCTTGCGACGCGCGACGACGCTGGACTTCGGCGTGGGCCAGTCGACGCACGCCTTCATGCCCGAGGGGCAGTGGATGCGCACGTGCACGTGGTCGTCGTGGGGGAGCACGCCGCGTGGCTCGACCATCAGCTCGGCCGCGCGGGTGCGCAGCGCCGGCGGGGCCTTGACGCGTGTGGCTTCGGCGAGGAGGCGCGCGCGGAGCGACGACGCAATGAACAAGTACTGCACCTGCGCGGGGCCGCCGAGGAGACCGGCGACGAGGGTCCAGTTGCGCGCGTCGTCGAAGCGCAAGTGCGGGTTTCCCTTCGCGCGGCCGGCGCCGTCGAAGGCGATGAATTGATCGGCGAGGACCTGCTTGCCCTTCTCGTCGACGACGTAAAAGCCGATGTCCGCGTCGCGACCGCTCTCGTGCGAGACGTGGCGATCGACCTCACCGCCGTGGCGGCGCGAGAGATCCCCAACCGTCATGACCGCCCCCGGGAAGCGCTTCTGCACGGTGGCGGCGGCGCGCTGGATCGTCGTGACGAGCTCGGCGAGCCCGTAGCGCACGTCGCGTGGCGCGTAGATAGGGACGATGCGCAGCGAGGCCGAAGACTCCAGCGCCGCGCCGTTCTCGAGGTGGCCGTCCGTCGGCGAACCGATGCTCACCGCGGGCGGCAGCATCGGCGCGCTCGGCGCCTTTTGGCTCTTCGCGGCGCCCTTCGCTCCCGCGGGCGCGGCCGAAGCCAGCGCGGCGGCCCCGAGGAGGGCGAGGGTCATCACGAAGGGGGAGCGGCGCACGCTTCCGTGTGAACACAGCAGCGCCCGGCGGGCCAAGATTGTGGGCGCACGTCGCCCGTACGTCCGCAATCGATACGGCGGAATACGCGGGATCGACGGCGTTCAGTTCGTGTCTTCGACGAGGCCCTTCACGTGGACGATGCCGTGCACGGGGCCCAGGGTTTCCGCTTCGATTTCGGCGACGCCGGCGAAGCGCGCGAGGAGCTCGAGCTCGCCGAGTGTGTAGGCGCGGCGCACGCTCTGGAAGCCGTCGGCCATGAGCACGGGTAGCGGCAGCGTGGTCGCGATGCCCGCCACGGTGCCGACCGCGTTCGCAGGGCTGCGCAGAAGATCGACGAGGAGCAAGCCTCGGCTCGCCGTGCGAACGGCCTCGCGCATCATGGTGACGACGATGCCCGGCGTGAGGTGGTGGATCGCTTGCGAGGTGAAGAAGAGGTCGACGCCCTTCAGATGCCCGAGCTCGGTGACGCTGCGAGGTTCGAACTTGAGCGGCAGGCGCTTGCGCTCCGCGAGGCTCGCGCCGACGACGACGTAGCCCGCCTCGAGGTCCGAGCAGGTGAGGCGATACGGGACGTTTTGCGCAGCGAGCCAGCGGGAGAAGCCGCCCGTGCCCGCGGCGAGCTCGTAGAGGTGCGGGGTCGCGAGGTCGTCCACACGGCGTGCGAGCGCGCGACGCCAGAGATCGTACGAGCCGACGCGGCGGTTCACGAACTCGAGCCCGAGCATCGCCGCGTGCTTGACGAAGGGCGGCACGTGCGAGGAGTCGAGGATCTCGTGGCGCTCGCTTCGAAACGCCGTGTCGGCGACGCGGGCGAAGGCGTCGAGCCCGCCGAGGCTCCGCGCCGGGATCGCGCGGTAGGCCGAGAGGATGTCGCGGGCGAGCGTGTCGATCTCGGCCAGCGCGTGCGGGCTTCGCCGAGGCTCGTCGATGAGCCGCCGCACCGAGGTCGCTTGCCGCTCGAACGCAGGGACGAGCTCGCGTGCGGAGGCCGCGCGGTCGGACTCGATGCGCTGCGTGAGGAGCGAGAGAGGCGGCAGACCGGTGAGCTTCATGCGGGCGACACCTCGGCGGCGATGTCACGCGCGCGGTCGAGCTCGCGGTGGAGGGTGAGCTCGAGCGCGAGGGGCGTGAGCGACGCGAAGCCTTGGTCGTAGGCTTCCGTGTCCGCGCCCGGGTCTTCGTCGTGACGCACGCCGACGCCGCCGAGCCAGAGGTAATCGCGGCCGCGCGGGTCCGTGCGGAACTCGACGGCCTGGTCGTAGATGCGCGCACCGATGCGTGCAGCCTTCACCTTTCCGTTCCAGTTCCGCGGGACGTTCACGTTGTAGAGCAGCGGTCGGCCGTCGCGCTCGCTCGCGCTCACGATTGCGTCGGCGAGGCGCACGGCGAGCTCGGCGATGGGGCCGTGGTCCGCCTTGTGGTGCGCGCTCATCGCGAGCGAGGGAATGCCGCGCAGCGCCGCCTCGCGCGCGGCGGCGACCGTGCCCGAGTAGAAGACGTCTTGGCCGAGGTTCAGGCCGATGTTGATGCCGCTCACGACGAGGCGCGGGAGCTTCGGCAAGAGCACACGCTTCGGGTCCGCGTCGGCCGGCGTGCCGCTCAGGTCGAGCGGGGTCGCGTGGAGGGCGACGTAGACGCAGTCGGCGGGCGTGCCGTCGATCGCGAACACGCCGGGGCTCGGGCTCCGGAGCCGCAGCGGCCGGTGCAGGCTCAGCGAGTGGCTCATGGCGCTCTGCTCGTGCTCGGGGGCACACACGATGGTCTGTGCGTGCGCGGAAAACGCCGTGCGCAAGGCCTCGAGCCCCGGGCTCGAGTAGCCGTCGTCGTTCGAGAGCAGGACGAGGTCCGTAGGCAGCATGGCCCCTGGCTAGCAGGGTGCCGAAAAAAGAGCGAACGCTCCGGCGGGTCGATGCGGTTCGTAGCTACTCGGCGGCTGGTTTGTGAAATACGATGGTCTGCGAGCGCCGGCGGCCTCGGAGCGGCTCTTCCGCAGCCCGACTTGCGTTGCGCGCGTCGGTGGGAGAAGATTCCTCCACCGACGAAAGTGCGCAGGGGGGGTCCGTCACGCGCCGTGCGTGAAATCCTTCTCATGCTAACGATCGCGCGCTCCCCAGGGAGCCTCCAGGAGGATGCCGTTGATGAAGCCAGGGATTCCGTTCGTGCTCGGCCTCGTGCTCGTGGGTTGCTCGGCGAGCTCCGCGGACGCGCCGGACGATCCGGTGTCCACCGTCGACGCGGGGGGGGCCGCACGCGACGCCGGCGCCCCCGGTCAAGACGCCTCCGTGCCGCGCGACAGCGGGAGCCCGGCCTTCGACGCCGGCGCGCCCGACACCTACGTGCCGCCGGTGGTTCAAGACTCGGGCAACATCCCGTTCCCGGACGCGGCGGCCGCGAGCGACAGCGGCTTCCCGTTCCCTACGGGCGACGGCGGCAACCCGCTCTGCGCGACCTTCCCGCCGCAGTGCTGCACGGCCCTCACGGATCCGGCGTGCTTGAGCGTGCAGATCATCCTCCTGCAGCAGTTCTGCTGCACGCCGTGAACGCCGCGTAACGCTCGCGGCCGCTCGGGCATCCATGTCTCGCTGCACCGAGCCTCCCGTGCTCGGGTGCGGCGAAGGTTTTCTGGACCATGCACTCCCTTCGGCTCCGCGGCGCCCGCACCCACAACCTCCAAGCGATCGACCTCGACCTCGAGCCGGGAACCTGGGTCGCGCTCACGGGGCCCAGCGGCGCGGGCAAGTCGTCGCTCGCGCTCGACACGCTCTACGCCGAGGGGCAGCGGCGCTTCGACGAGAGCTTCAGCCCCTACGCGCGTCAATTCCTCGAGCGCCTCGAGCGGCCGCCCCTCGACAGCCTCGATCCCATCGCCGCCGCGGTGGCGATCGACCGCAAGGCGCCCGAGAAGTCCATGCGCTCGACGCTCGCCACG
>CAIOHM010000463.1 GCA_903858055.1 uncultured delta proteobacterium | reverse complement strand
GACCCTTTGCGCACGCCGCGCGCCGAAACGCTCACGAGGCCCGTGCGCTCGGTGAGCAGCGTGATGAGGCGATCCGCTTCGCCGCGATCGACGAGCCGCACCACCAACGCGGGGGTCTCGACGAGACGCCCTCTCACGCGAGGAGGGCGCGCGTGATCGTGGAGAGCTCCACGGGGAGGTCGCCGCCGCGCGGCTTCAGGACGATCGAGAGCGCGATGGTCACGAGGAGGAGGAGCACGATGAACGCGATCGCGACGCCGAAGCGGCGGTTGGGCGCGCGGCCTTGCAGATCCACGGGCGAGACGACGGGGAGCGGCACCTCCGCCGAAGGCCCGCGCAGGTGGTCGAAGGCCTCGATGAGCGGCGTCGCGTCGACTTGGAGCACGCGCGCGTACGAGCGCAGAAAACCGCGCGAGAACACGTCGCCCGGGAGGTCGTCGAAGCGCCCCTCTTCGAGCGCCTCGAGCGACTTGAGGGGCACGCGGCTGATGCGCGAGACCTCGAGCAGGCTCAGGCCCCGTCGTTCGCGATCGAGCCGCAGCGCGTAGCCGATCGGGTTCTGCTCGGCCTCGCTCTTCGGCGCGCCGAGGTCCTCGAGGAGGTCGTCGCGGAGCTCGCTCATGAGGGCTTCCCCTGCGCCGTCGCCCCCGGGGCCGCGAGGTTCGCCCGAAGCTCGGCGCACGCGCGACCGCTCGCCGTGTGCGGGGCCAGCCGCTCGCACGCCTCGAGGTCCGCCTTCGCCTCCGCGGGCTTGCCCTGCTTGGCACGCAGCTCACCACGGAATTTCCAGGCGTCTTGCAGGGTCTGGCACTCGGGGAGCTTCTCGCTCACCGCCCGCGACACCGACTCCTCGGCTTCGCGCGGCTTCCCTGCCGCTTCGTACGCGACCGCGAGGCGGTACCACCCGACGCAGAAGCGCGGCTCACGCACGGCTCGACGCAGCGACTCCACCGCCTCGGCCGCCTGGCCCACCTGAAGCTGGGCCCAGCCGTAGTTCGCCCACGCGAGGTGCGCGGAGGCGAAGGCCGGATCTTGCGTGAGCGGCCGCAGCACCTCGACCGCCTCCGAACCGCGGCGCCCGTCGAGGAGCAGCACGGAGCCGAGGGTGTTGCGCGCGTTGCGGTCCGTCGTGTCGAGGGCCAGCGTCTTCCGGGCATGACGCTCGGCAAGATCGAGGCGGCAATCGGGTGAAGCGATGCCCTCGTCCCCCGCGCACAGCGAGAGGAGCGCGGCGGTCGCGAGCGCATGTGCCCGCGCGTTCGAGTCGTCGAACGACACGGAGGACTGCGCTTCGTCGAGCGCGCGACGGGCGTCGCCGCGCTGAAACGCCTCGCGGGCGAGGTCTGCGTGGGCGTCCGCCTGCATCTCGGCGTTCTTGACCCTCGCGTCGCAGCCAGCCGAGGCGGCCGTCGCGACGAAGAGGAACGGGAGAACGATACGTGAGCGCATGAGCAGGTCGACCGAAGCCGTGACCCATGGACGTACCGACGCGCCGGCGACCCGTCAATCGTAAAGGGTATGAGCCTCATTTCGAGCTTGACGGACGCTAACATCTATGCGTGCACGCAAGGATTGTTGGCCGGGGGGCAGCTCGGGTGCTTGCCTTCCGCCCATGCGAACCGCCACGGTGCACCGCAAGACGCGCGAGACGGACATCCAGGTCACGATCGACCTCGACGGCTCGGGGAAGACGACGATTGACACGCCGCTCCCCTTCCTCTCGCACATGGTCGACCAGATCGGGCGCCACGGGCTCTTCGACCTCACGGTCGTCGCGAAGGGCGACGTCGAGATCGATGGGCACCACACGACCGAAGACTTGGGCATCGTGCTCGGGCAGGCGCTCGCGCAAGCGCTTGGCAATCGCCAGGGCATTCAGCGATACGGGTGGGCGACCCTCCCGATGGACGAAGCGCGCTCGACGGTGACGCTCGACCTGGGCGGTCGCACGTTCTTCGTGGCCGAGAACCCCCTCACCGAGGGCGCGGTCGGCACCTTCGACGTGCAGCTCGAGGAGGTCTTCTTCGAGGCGTTTGCGCGCGGAGCTCAAGCGAACGTGCACGTGAAGCACGAGACCGGCCGCAACGCGCACCACATGATCGAGATCACCTTCAAGGCGTTTGCGAAGGCGCTCATGCAGGCGACGCGCATCGACCCACGCGTGGGCGGCGTCCCCTCGACGAAGGGCACGCTCACCGAGTGAGCGCGTGTCGCGGCTACGCTGCCGCGTCGTGCGATGCGCCGCTGCGGCTCGGGGGCTTGGAGAGCCCGAGGAGCCCGTACGCCACGAAGCCGACGAGCACCGCGAACCAGAGGGTCGCGAGGCGCACGAGGATCATCGCAGCGGTCGCGGTGCCGAGCTCGATCCCGCCGAGGCGGACCATCTGTTCCTGCAACAGGCCTTCGGTGATACCGAGGCCGCCGGGCACCGGGACCAGCGCACCGATGAGCGTCGAGGTGGCGTAGAAAAACGTGCACAGTGCAACCGACGCATCCACGCCGAAGCCGCGCAAGATTTCCCAAACGGCGATGCACTCGAGGAACCACGCGACGACCGACACGACGCTCGGCACGAGGAGCGCCGACGGGGCGACGAGGACGCGCAGGCTCTCGTACGCGACGCGCAGCTTGGGGACGAGCGCCGAAAAGCGCGTGCGCCCCACGGCGACGAAGCCAAACTCCATGGCACGATCGGACGAGACGACCGCGAGACCTACCACCACGGCCGCCGTGCCAAGCACCGCCCAAAGGCCGCCGCCCGAGAAGCCGAGCGTGCCAAGCGCGATGAGCACGACGATCCCGACGACGTCCGTGAGGCGCTCCGCGAGGACGATGGGCCCGGTTCGCGCCACGGGAACGCCGCGGCGCTCCTCGAGGACCACGGACTTGAACACCTCGCCCACCTTGCCCGGCGTCACCGTGAGCACGAAGCCCGAGAAGAAGACGAGGAGGCTCTCGAGCTTCGGCACGCCGCGAACGCCGAGGCGCGCGAGGTAGAACTCCCACTTCACGAAGCGCAGCAAGTAGTTCGCGAAGGCGAGCGCGCAGCCGGTCACGAACGCGAGCGGCTCGAAGTGCGCGAGGGCGGCGCGCGTGCGACCCACGTCGAGACCGACGACGAAGAGCCCCATGACGAAGACCGCCAAGAGCAGCACGGGGACGATGCGTCGCAGAGAGATCTTCATGAAGGGGCTCGGGCGTCGTTGGCGCGATAGCAGGGAAATGCCGCAACGCGCACACGTCTCGCGTCGAGCCGCACGGAGCGCGGCGGGCGATTCCCTCTTTCGACGGCACGCGAGCTTCGCCATAGTGCGCGCCGTGAGCGATCTTCCTTCGTCCCTCGTCACGTCCGAGCCCCTGCAAACCGTCACGGACCCCCAAGGGCGGAGCGACGCGAACCTGCTCGCCCTCGCCGGCAGCGCGCGCAAGCGCATCCACGAAGCCGTGGGTCTGCGCGTCGTCGGCCAAGAAGAGGCCCTGGACGCGCTCCTCATCGCGCTCTTCGCGCGCGGCCATGCGCTCCTCGTCGGCGTGCCGGGCCTCGCGAAGACCCTCCTCGTCTCCACGCTTGGCGCGGCGATCGACCTGGGCTTCGGGCGCATTCAGTTCACGCCGGACCTCCTCCCTTCGGACGTCACCGGGGCCGACGTACTCGTCGACGAGGTGGTGCCAGGCTCCGCGGACCTGCGCCGCGCCATTCGCTTCCAGCCCGGGCCGGTCTTCCATTCGCTCGTGCTCGCGGACGAGATCAACCGCACGCCACCGAAGACCCAAGCCGCCTTGCTCCAAGCCATGCAGGAGCGCGAAGTGACCGTGGGCAACACGACCCATCGGCTCCCGGACCCCTTCGCGGTCTTCGCCACGCGAAACCCCATCGAGCAAGAGGGCACCTACGCGCTCCCCGAGGCCCAGCTCGATCGCTTCTTGCTCGAGGTTCACCTCGGGTACCCGAGCGAGGAGCACGAGCGGGCCATCGCGCGCAAGGCCGCGCCCTCCGCCGAAGACGCGATCCCGAGGGTGCTCGCGCGCGAGGACGTCCTCGCCATCCAATCTCTCGTGCCGCGGATTCCGATCACCGACGACGCCGTGAACCGTGCGGTCGCGCTCGTGCGCGCCACGCGTCCAGACGACGACAGGGCGGCGCCCATCACGAAGTCCTACGTGCGCTTCGGCGCTGGACCGCGAGCCTCGCAGGCCCTCGTCCGCACCGCCAAAGCACGCGCCGCGCTTCGCGGTGAGGCGGCTGCCGACGTCGAGGACGTGCTCGCCCTCGCGCCCCTCGTGCTCCGTCACCGCATCGTGCGGAACTTCCGCGCCGAGTCCGAAGGGATCCGTGACGTCGACGTCGTTCGCGCGGTCATCGAAGCGACGCGTCGATCGTGATTGAGGGAAAACGCCTCGCGTCGGCTCCGCGTGCCCGACCGCGACCGAGGCCGCGCTTCTTTCTTCTCCGCCGCGGCAGACCCACGTAGCATGCGGAGCATGGAGGGCACGACGCTCCTGCACACTGCATTGGCCACGGCTTCGGTCGGGCTTCTCGGCTTCGTCGCTTGGGCGTGGTTGCGCCCGGGCGAGAAGAGCGTGGCACCTGGCGCCGCGAGCGCAGCCACCCTGCCCTCGCGCGGCTCGGAGTCGCTCGAGCACGCTGGGCCTGCAACGAAGGCTTCCGTCGGCGTCGAGGCAGCTCCAGCGGCTCGCGTTTCGGCACACGAGCCCGCCGCGGAAGAGTCCCACGACGACACCGAACGGCTCTCGCCCGTGAGTGAAGCGCACGCCCGCGCCCTCGCCGAAGATCCCTTCGACGACGACGCTGAGGCCACGCGCCCGAACGCGCTCATCCTCGTCACGGCGCACGGCCGCACGGACCCCGGCCTCAAGCGCAAGCACAACGAAGACGCGCTCCTCCTCCTCGAGGCGCACCACCTATTCCTCATTGCCGACGGCATGGGGAGGCACGCGGCCGGCGAGGTCGCCAGCCAGCTCGCGGTCGACGCCGTGGGCTCGTCGTTCGTCACGGGGAACTTCGGTGAGTTCCCGCGCGACAACGCCCTCACCGAGCGCGGGAGCCGCCTCAAGCGCGCCATCCAGGTCGCCAACAAGCGCGTGTTCGAAGAGGCGCACAACGTCGACGCGTACAGCGGCATGGGCACCACCGTGGTCTCAGCCTACTTTTCGCTCAACCGGAAGCGCGTGTATGTTGCACACGTCGGCGACAGCCGCTGCTACCGCCTGCGCGGAGGTGACTTCGAGCAGCTCACGCAGGACCACACGCTGGAAGCGGCGGGCATCAAGGGCCCCACGGGCGGGTACCTTTCGCGCGCGGTGGGCATCGAAGAGAACGTCGAGGTCGACGTGCGCACCGAGGCGGTCGCCGCGAACGACACCTACCTGCTCTGCAGCGACGGGCTCTCGCGCATGGCCACGGACGCCGAAATCCGCGAGATCATGCTCGTCGAGCCGAACCTTCAGGTCGCGGTGCAGCGGCTCATCGACCTCGCCAACGCGCGCGGCGGCAAAGACAACGTCACGGTGATCCTCGTGAGGGCCGAAGAGCCCGCGTGGAAGGCGTAAGGCCCGCGCGACGCGAGCGTGTTCAGCCGCCGCGACGACGCTCGAGGACCCCGCGGGCTACCGCGATGAGCCGCATCGAAGGCCCGCGCGCGAACACGAGGGCTCCGGCCACGTAGAGCGCTGCACCCGCGACGATTTCCCATACGAGCGAGGAGATCGGCGCGAGGCCGCGCACGCGAAGGATCTCGTGGACCGCGCGCACCCCGAGAAACAACGGGATGCACGCGAAGAAGGGCCCGGTCACGGAGCCAAAGACCGCGCGCACCGAGGGACCGCCCGCGCGGCGCACGGCGAAGGCGCTCACCACCGCATGCACCGCGAACGTGATGCCGACCGCGAACGAGGCGGCCTCGGGTCCGAACGCGGTGAGCACGGGCATGGTCGTGAAGAGCGTGACGACGAGCGACACGCCGCTCACCATCACCTCACGCCCCAACCCTGCAGACTGCAAGTATGCGCTCAAGGCCCAACCGACGGGCCTCACGACGCCAACGGCCGAAAGGATCATCAGGTACGGGGCGACGCCCTGCCAACGCTCGGGGAGCACCGTCCCCACGACGCTCGGCGCGACGGCGGCGAGCCCCACGGAGAGCGGAAACACGACGAGCGCCAGGAGCGCGAGCGCCTCGAGGAGCGCGCTCGGACGCTCGCGCGGCTCGAGCATGCGGAAGCTCGGAAAGAGGACGTCGGCGACCTGCTCGCCAACCTGCGTGGCGGGGATGTCGGCGACGTTGTAGCCCTGGTTGTAGAGGCCCACGACCTCGGGGCTGAACGCGCGCGCCATGATGAGGTTGTCGCCGCGCCGGGAGACGAGGATCATCGCGTGGTTGACCCAATAGGGAATTCCCAGGCGAACAATCGCACCCCAGCGGGCCGTGTCGAGGCTGCGCACCGAGAGCCAGCGAGCCGCCGGGACAGGCCGCGCCATCGCGAACGCGTAGAGCACCGACCGGACCACGTTCGCGGCGACGACGGCCATGCCTCCCCACCCGGCACGTGCGAGACCGACCGAGACGAGCGTGTAACTGAGCTCGCTCGCCGTTCGCCCGAGGCCGATCGCGCGGAACTCGAGGTTGCGCGCGAGGATGCGCTCGGGCACGGCGCCCACGCGGTCGATCGCCATCGAGAGCGCGAGACCCGGCAAAAACCGAGGAAGTTCGGGGCTATGCAGGTACGCGCCGACCGGCTCCCTCGCGAGCGTCAGCGCGCCGAGCGCGAGGAAGCCGATCCCGAGGAACAGCAGCGTGACCTGGCCTGCGTCGCGGTCTTCTTCGCCGGCCTTCGACTCGCCGACGATGAGGAACTGCGTGAGCCCTAGGCCGGTGATCGCGTGGGCCAGCAGCGCCGCTGCGTGCGCATTCGCGACCTCACCCATGGTTGCGGGGTCGATGAGGTACGTGAGGTACAGCGTACCGACGACGCCGATGAGGCGCGTGCCGAGGCCCGTGGCGACGGACCAGAGGAAGCCCTTCGCAGCCTTTACGGCGACTGAAGTGCTCACGGACGGCTCCCCTCGTGCATGCGGCGCATCATCGCATCGGGCGCGCAGCATTCGCGACCCGTTCTCTCGTCGACGTCGCGCTTTCCTTTCCGAAGCGTCGGACCTCCGCTAACGTGCCGCGTCATGCGAACCGTGCGCGTGGGCCTGCTTGGGTGTGGTGTCGTGGGTGGTGGCGTCGTGCAGCTGCTCGAGCAGCATCGCGCCGACTTCGAGGCGCGGCTCGGCGCCACGCTCGAGATCGCGAAGATCGCGGTGCGCTCCGATGACAAGGACCGCGTGACCGGCGTGCCGCGCGAGGCCATCACGACCGACGTGAACGAGGTCGTCAACCTCGAGGGCCTCGACGTCCTCGTCGAGGTCATGGGCGGCGTGCACCCCGCATACGAGTGCATCAAGGCGGCGCTCACGCGCGGCGTTTCGGTCGTCACCGCGAACAAGATGCTCCTCGCGGAACGTGGCCCCGAGCTCCTCGCGATCGCGCGCGAGAAGGGCAGCGACCTGGCGTTCGAGGCGGCGGTAGGCGGCGGCATTCCGGTCATCCGCGTGTTTCGCGATTCGCTCGCGAGCGACTCGGTGGAGAAGCTCGCGGGCATCGTGAACGGCACGTGCAACTTCGTCCTCACACGCATGCGCGACGACGGCGCCTCGTTCGCCGAAGCGCTCGCAGACGCGCAGGCACGCGGCTACGCCGAGGCCGATCCCACCCTCGACGTCGACGGCCACGACGCAGCCCACAAGCTCGTCGTCCTCGCGATGCTCGCGTTCGGCGCCGAGGTCGATCACGCCCACGTGCCCACCGAGGGCATCCGTGCGCTCGAACCCATCGACCACACCTTCGCCGCGCGCTTCGGGTATGCGATCAAGCACCTGGCGATCGGCCGCGACCGCGGCAACGAAATCGAGCTCCGCGTGCACCCGGCGCTCGTGCGCCGCGAGACCCCGCTCGCAAACGTCTCGGGCGTGCTCAACGCGGTCGCCCTCGAAGGCAAGGCCCTCGGTCCGCTGCTCCTCTCCGGCCGCGGTGCGGGTGCGCTCCCCACGGCGGTCTCCGTCGTCGCCGACATCCTCGACGCGGCCAAGGGTCGCCTCGCGGGGCACCAAGGGTCGCTCG